>NCBD01000019.1 GCA_002255315.1 Actinobacteria bacterium 21-64-8
CTCGACGCTCCGTCGGGTACCGCAATCGCGACCGCGCACGCTATCGCGACCGCGCGCCGAACGGCCGGTCGCGCGCCCCTGGTCGACCCGACGACGACGCTCATCGCGGAGGGCGCTCGAGGCGCGGACGTTGTCGACGGCGTCGTCGTCCACTCCGTGCGCCTGCCGGGTCTCGTCGCGCACGAAGAGATTCTCTTTGGTTCGCTGGGTGAGGGCCTCACCATTCGTCACGACTCGCATGAGCGTGCGAGTTTCTTGGCGGGCGTGGCGATGGCCGTGTCCTACGTGGACGCGGCGCGTCCCGAACTGCTGCGCGGTATCGGGGCACTGCTCTAAGTCGTCGGGCTTGTTTGGGCTGTGGCCGTGGCACGGCGACGCGAACGGGCGACTCGTGGGCGCTACGAGTGCGACTGGTAACTTCGTTCTATGAGTGCACCTCGATTTGGCCGCGTCATTACCGCCATGGTGACGCCCTTTGACGAGCGCGGCGCCCTGGATTTCGATGGTGCGCGCACGTTGGCGCGCTATTTGACGAGCCACGGGAGCGAAGCGCTCGTGGTGGCGGGTTCCACGGGTGAGGGCTCCTCGCTCAGCGACGCCGAAAAGCTCGATCTCTTCGCCTGCGTCGCCGAAGCGACGAGCGCCCCCGTCATCGCCGGGTCGAGCTTCGCCAACACGTACCAGTCGGTGGCGCTTACGAAACAGGTCGCCGCGACCGGTGCTCAGGGCGTGCTGGCTACGACTCCGGCCTACGCTCGACCAAGTCAAGCGGGGCTCGCCGCGCACTTGGGGGCCGTGGCTGAGTCGACGACGTTGCCGGTGATGCTCTACGACATCCCCGTGCGAACCGGTCGCAAGTTGCGCGCCGAAACTACCGTTGGCGTCGTCGAGAAACACGCCAACGTCGTCGCGCTGAAGGACGCCTCGGGCGAGTTGCCCGTCGCCGCCCACGTGAAGTCGTCACTCGGTGACGCACTCGATCTCTACAGCGGTGACGACGCCTGGACGCTCGCGTTCATGGCCATCGGTGCGGTCGGCATCGTCTCGGTCGCCGCGCACTGGGCGGGACCCGAGTTCGCCGCGATGGTCAGTGCCGCGGCGACGGGTGACTGGGCTCGCGCCCAGGCGCTCAACGAACTGCTCGCGCCGAGTTGTGGTTTTGAGAGCAGTGAGCTCTTCCCTAATCCCGTGCCGACCAAGGTCATGCTTCGCCTGCTCGGTCTGCACGACGGTGAGTGCCGCTTGCCCCACGTGGGCGCCGAGGGCGCACTCGACGAGCGTGCCAACGACGTACTCGCGCAGTTGCGGTCTGCTCGTGCCTGAGCACCTGCGCGTCACCTTCCTGGGCGGACTCGGTGAGATCGGTCGTAACTGCCTCGCGCTAGAACAAGACGGGCGCATCGTGGTTGTCGACGCGGGATTGATGTTTCCCGAGCCCAATATGTACGGCGTGGACTTGATTCTGCCCGATTTTCGTTGGCTCATCGAACGTCGTGAGCGCGTTGACGCCATTGTCTTGACTCACGGTCACGAAGACCATACCGGTGCTCTTCGCTACTTAGTAAAAGACGTCAACGTACCAATTTACGGTGCGCCGCTGACGGTTGGTTTCGCCCGTCACCGTCTCACTGAAGCGAAGGTCGCAAAAGACCTCACCTTTATCGAAGTAGCCGACGGAGAGCGACGCCGTATTGGGCCCTTTGAGGTGGAGTTCATCCCCGTCACGCACTCAGTCCCGAGTGCCCACGCGCTCGCTTTTCATACCAAATTGGGCGTCGTCGTGCACTCGGGGGACTTTAAGTTAGACGCCACGCCCATTGACAATCGTCGCACCGACCTCGCACGGCTCGCCGCGCTCGGCCGAGCGCCGTCTCGTGGTGGCGTGTTTTGCCAGCCACGTGCACCGCGTTCAGCAGATCATGGACGTCGCCGTGGCGCAAGGACGAAAGATCGCCCTGATGGGGCGCTCGATGGAGGCCAACGTCAAACTCGCGCGCAAACTCCACCTCTTAAAGGTGGATCCGGCCGACCTTATTGATATCGAAAACGTCGGGCGCTTTGCCCCGGGCGAGGTGTGCGTGATCTGCACTGGTTCGCAGGGCGAACCCTTGGCCGCACTGTCGAAACTCTCACGCGGCGACGCGCGCAATTTCGCCGTGGGCCCCGACGACACCGTGATCTTGAGTTCGCACCCCATTCCGGGCAACGAATGGTCCGTCGGACGAGTGATTGATGACCTGCATCGCGCCGGCACCGAAGTCATTCACTCGGGCCAGGAGCCGGTCCACGCCTCGGGTCACGCGCGCCAGGGCGAACTGCGTACCTATCACCAGCTGCTGCGCCCGAAGAACTTCGTTCCCGTGCACGGCGAGTATCGCCACATGGTGCATCACGCCGAGCTCGCCGTATCGATGGGGCTGAGTTCCTCGCACGTGTTGATCTGTGAAGACGGAGATCAAGTCGAGCTCTCCGCGAAGGGTATTCGCCGCGCCGGCCAAGTGCCCGCGGGCTTTCACTATATCGACGGCAGCGCCGGTGACCTCGACGAACGGCCCCTCGAAGAGCGCCGCATGCTGGCCGAGTACGGCGTCGTCATGATTAGCGCCGGGGTCAATCGCCGTAGTGGCGAGCTGAGCCAAGAAGTGATCGTGAGCGCTCGAGGCTGGTTCGAAGGCGAGTCCGATCGAGCGGTGCTGAGCGCCCTCACCGACGCGGTGCGCGAAGCACTCGTAGTCGCCCTGCGCGAGGGCGAGCGTGACGGCGAAAAGTTGAACAAGGTGACCCAACGCGCCGCGGGACGCTTGCTCGGCCAGCGTTACCGTCGCCAACCCGTCATCATGCCCTCAATCGTGGTCGGTTAGTCCTTCTGCGGTTCGCCGTGGTCGGCGTTGCGGCGCCCGACACGCCAGAACGATTTCACTTGAATCGCGTCGTCGTCCAGGCCCCGATCACGTAACGCGGCCGCGAGCACCTTGGTGACGTGAAACTCTCCAAAGAGATAAGCGTGTCCCTCGTCGGGAGGGAAGGCGAACGACGACAGGGCGCTCAACATGCCCGTGGCGTCGTCGAGGGCGCGACCCTGGCGATCAATGAAGATTCCGGTGACGCCGAGTCCCTCGTCAAAGTCTGCGGTCAGCGCGTCGTCGGCGTGGTCGATTTCGACGATGAAAATTGCCCGTCCCGGCACCTCGATCTCGCGCGCCATTCGGTAGAAAACGCCGAGTCCGCTGACGTCGCCCATGAAGAGGTGCCAGTCGGCGAGGGGGTCGAGGACGATCTTGCCCCGCGGCCCTACGACGTCGACGGGGTCACCGGCGAGCGCTTCGACGGCCCAGCGAACGCCCGGTCCGTCGTGGTCGGTCGTGACCCAAAGCGTGAGCTCGTTTCGCGCAACGTCGAGGCCCTGCACGCTGTAGCGGCGCCGTATCGCGCGTCCGTGGTCATCGATGAGACGAATCATGACGTCGTTGCCGGCCACTCCCGCGAGCAGCGTCGCGTCGCCGACGAGGCGTACTTCTCGTACGCAACTCGAGCGAGGCACCGACGAGACGACGTGCATAACGCGCGCGTGCGCACCAAGACGCGCCGCGAGTTCGACGGAGCTCGGATCGGGCGAGGAAGCCATTGACGTAGCCTAGTGAGCGCTCTCGTTAGGGCGAACTGAGCAATTCGACCGTCGTGGCGTCAATAGCTCCTTCGATGTCGTTGAGTTCATCCGTGAGGTATTGGTCACGGTGGCGAACTTCGCGTCGATGGTCGCGCTGGGCGCTGGCCAGGGCTCCGCGCGCGCTCGCCACCGCGCGAAGCGCGTCACGTCGCAGGCGATGACGACGTAAGACGTCATCGACAGTGGCGTCGCGTCGATAGATGAGCGCGGCTTGACGAGCGGCGTCAATGAGTTGACGCGGTCGAAGTGAGGGCGCGCGTGACCACATAAAAAAGTCCATGACGAGCACAATGAGTGCCGCGAGCACGGTGTCGATGACGCGCGGCACGAAGAGGTTCTGGTCGGGACGCAGCGCGCTGACCACGACAAAGACAATGGGGGTAAAGGCCACGACGGTCAACGCGTGGCTCTTGCGCGCGGCCCACGGCACCGCCCCAGCCATGACGCACGACAGGCCAATCAAGAGCAGCACCGGGTTGCCGAGCGCCGCCGCCGCGGCGGCGATCAGCGTGCCAAGCGCCGTGCCCACCGTGCGCGCGAGCGCTCGTTGGGCGACGCTGCCCAGATCGGGGCGAAAGATGAAAGCGACCGCGAGCGGCAGCCAAAAGGCGTGCGTGCCCCCGCGAAACATCGACAGTCCCGTTGCCACTTCGACGGCCGCGGTCAAGAGCGCGGCGAAGCGGAGTCGATCTCGCGGTGGTAGGTGGGTTCGCGCGCTCACGAAGGGCGTGCGACGGGTGAGCGTCGTGACGTCGGGCGCGCGCAACGCAGCGCGCCATGCGCTCGCCACGTCGCTCGCCGCGGTGTTCTCGCGTCGAAGTTGACGAAGTTGGTTCACCGCGCCAATTGCGCCCACGGTCTCGAGTCGCTGGGCGACGTCACGCATCGCAGGTCCGATCGCGGAGTCAACGGGCACGCGGCGGCCCACCACGAGCGAGACAACTTCTCCGCATTGCAGCGCGACGACGAGGGCTTGGCGCAGGGCGAGAAGTTCACCGTCTGGATGGACGGGGCGTCGAGCGCGAGCCCGAGCGCGAGTGGCGTCGTCTGAGCCAATGACGTCTTGGGCGGAGTCGAGCGCGGCGACCGTTCGAGCACGTACTTGGGTGAAGTTCTCCTGGCCAATGGCGTCAAAGAGATCGGCCACCGAACGGTAGGCCTGGGCCAGGACACTTCGCTGATTTCGGCGCGCGTTGCGACGATCCATGACCAAGGCGGTGAGGTAGACCCATCCGGCTCCGACGCCGATGAGCACCGCGGTCTGGAGTTGACGTCCGCTAAAGGCAACGCCCGCACCGACGATTGATCCGACGGCCAGGTACGAGCCGGCCGAGGGGTAGTTCGACGCTTCGAGCAGACCGGCGAGAAAGGCCATGACGCCGTAGAGCACGAAGACCGAGGTCTTCGCGGGAAAGAGTGCCACGTACGTCGAGCCCAGGGTGACGCCCACGACCGACGCTATTCCCACGGAGCGAAGTCGCGCTGCACGAATGGGCCACTGATCGAGTCCATCTTGACTGATTGCCCAGAGTGCGCCGAGCGCCAGGACGGTACTGTCGAGCTTCGCGGGCGACCAGAGACCGAGCACGAGCAGTGTGGTCATGCAAAAGGCCGCACGAAGCGAGAGGCGAACCTCGGGCGAGTCGAGTGCTCGAACTGGTTTCATGACCCGCGTGCGATCACTCGTAGTGCACCAAGGAGCGGTCGCAAGGGGTGCGCACCTTGCTCATCCTAGGCAGTGCGGGTGGGGGCGAATTGGCGATTCCACGAGGCGTGGCGCGAGAAATAGGTGTGACGTCAGTAAGTTGGATGGTTGTGGCGAGCGCACGACACTCCAAATCTCCGGTGAAAAAGACCGCGAAACGCACCGCGGCACCGGCGCGCGAGACACTGTGGCAACGTCACGCGCGCGATCTAAGGATTGTGGCACTGATCGTCGTGGGACTCTTCGTCGTGCTTGCGGAAGGCCACGCGCTCGGACCACTCGGTCGCGCCATTTCGACGGGTCTGGCGCAGCTGCTGGGCGTGGGGCGTTTCGTCTTGCCGGTGCTGTTGATTGGTCTCGGCGTGGTCTTCGTCGTGGCCAAGGCGGACGTGGATCGAGCCCGAGTGAGCTGGAGTCTCGGCCTGGGACTGGTGGGCATCAGTGGGTTGGCCGACCTCGACGTGGGGCGTCTGTCACTGCACGCCACCACCAGCGAACTCGCCCACGGTGGCGGGTGGCTGGGCGTCATGGTGGGCGGCGCACTGGCGCGCGTCATTGGTGACGCGGGAGCGGTGGTCGTGCTCGTGGCCATTTTGGTCGTGACGGTCATGATCGCCACGTCCATTGGACTGCGCGCCCTTGCCGCCGGTCTGGTTCGAACGGTGCGCTTCGTCGCGCGATTGCTGGGGCGATGGTGGACTGCTCGACCGGTGCGCGACGTAGGCTACGACCGTCGAGACGAACCGCTCGAAGCGTCTCCGGGTGAGCAGGACTCCCTCGCGCCTCCGTCTGAAGAGGAATTTGACGAGCAGTACTTCGACGCCGCCGACGCCGATGAGCCCACGGTCGATGAGTTCGTTGCCGAAACCGACGACGAATGGTACGAGGCCACGAGCGAAGTGGCACTCGTCGAGGCGGCGCACGAACCCGCGCCGCTCGCGAGCGTGAGCGCTGAAACGACACCGAGTCACTGGGAGTTGCCGTCGCTGAGTCTGCTCCAGCGCACGCGCGACCAGCGCCAGGACCGTAGCGCGATCGAAGCGGCGGGTGGCGAGCTCGTCGACGCCTTGAGCGCGCACGGTGTCGAGACGACGTTGCTGGGCTTTACGGTTGGCCCGACCGTGACTCGATTCGAACTCGAGCTCGGCCCCGGCGTCAAAGTGTCGCGAGTGACCTCGTTGAATAAAGACATTGCCTACGCGATGGCCTCGCCCGACGTTCGCATTCTGGCCCCCATTCCTGGACGCTCCGCCATCGGTGTCGAGGTGCCCAATCGCCAGCGAACGCTGGTGGCCCTCGGAGATCTCTTGAACTCCGAGGAGGCGACGTCGGCGACCCACCCTCTCGACGTGCCGATTGGACGAGATATTTCGGGTAAGACCGTCGTGGTCAATTTGGGCGAAATGCCCCACGTCTTGATTTCTGGCGCGACGGGCGCGGGCAAGAGTTCGTGCATCAACTCACTCATCACGGCGCTCGTGATGCGCGCCAGCCCCGATCAACTTCGACTCTTGCTTGTCGACCCTAAACGCGTTGAGATGGGCCAGTACAACGACTTGCCGCACCTGCTTTCACCAGTGGTGGTCGATCCGAAGAAGGCGGCGGGCGCCTTGAACTGGGCGGTGCGCGAAATGGAGCGTCGCTACGATCTCCTCGCCGAATCGGGGGCTCGTGACCTCACGAGTTATCAACAAATGGTCGCGCGCGGTGAGTTGCGTCCCGGACCCAGCGACGCCCAACTCATCGCCGACGTCCTAGAGCACGCCGCGGGCGTCGTCAGTGACGTGCCCGCCCCCAAGGAACCAGAGACGTTGCCGTACATCGTCATCGTGGTAGACGAACTGAATGACCTCATGATGGTCGCCGCGCGTGACGTCGAAGAGTCCGTCGTGCGTATCGCTCAAATGGCCCGCGCCGTCGGAATTCATCTCGTACTCGCGACCCAGCGACCCAGCGTCGATGTGATCACCGGCGTCATCAAAGCCAACATTCCCAGCCGCATGGCGTTCGCCGTTTCGTCGCTGGCCGACAGTCGCGTCATCTTGGACCAAGCGGGCGCGGAGCGCCTCATTGGCAAGGGCGACATGTTGATGGTGACGGCGTCGAGCAACGTCGCACGCCGACTGCAGTCGCCGTGGGTCTCCGAAGACGAGGTGCGACGAGTGGTCGAAGCGTGGCGCGCGCAGGGTGGTCGTCGCGAGAGCGTAGTCGCCCTTGACGTCCCTTCTCGCCACGGCGCGAGCAGTGCAGGGGGTGGTGACGACGACGACGAAGTGTTGCGTCAGGCCCGCGAACTGGTCATTCGTACGCAGTCTGGTTCGACGTCGATGTTGCAGCGAAAGCTGCGAGTGGGATTTGCGCGGGCGGGCCGAATTATGGATGAACTGGAAAATGAGGGTGTCGTCGCCCCGGGCGATGGTTCAAAGGCGCGCAAAGTACTCATCACGCCCGACGAGTACGACCAACAGACGTCGCTGTAGTTCGTGATGGGTCGACATCGAGCCCGACGGGGCCTCGTTATTCGAGGCGCGGGCGTCGTGCTGGGCGCGTTGGTCGCGGGCGCGCTCGTCGTGTCCATGCAACTTCCGCTGTTGCATCCACCGTCGACGGCCAGCGTTGCGACGGCGCCGTGGTCGATTCACGCCGCACCGGCGCTCGCGTGGCCCGCGACCGGCGAAGCGGCGTTGGCAGTTCCTTCGCTCGGCGTCTTGATGACGCATCACGACCACGTCGTGCCGATTGCGAGTTTGACCAAAATGATGACCGCCTACGTGACCCTGCAACACCTGCCACTCGCGCTGGGCCAGACGGGTCCGTGCTACGTCGTCACGAGTGCGGACGTTGCGACCTATGGTGTCATGGCGCACGAAGACGAGTCCAGCGCCGCGGTCGTGGCGGGCGAGTCGCTGTGTGAAGTGCAGCTGCTCGAGGGTCTCTTGATTCACTCGGCGGGCAACTACGCCGTGATCTTGGCCGAACACGTGGCTACGTCGCCTACGCAGTTCGTCACCTTGATGAATAACACCGCAGCCCAACTCGGACTTCGCGCCACACACTACGCCGACGTGTCTGGTTTTTCGTCCCAGTCGGTGTCGAGCGCGAGCGATCAGGCGCGCTTGGCCGCGCTGCTGATGCGTTCGCCCGTGGTTCGCTCGATCGTCATTCAGTCCAGTGTCGACCTGCCCGTCGCGGGCGTCGTCACGACGTTCACCCCCTTCGTGGGCGTCGGTCACGTGATCGGCGTGAAGTCCGGGCGGACCTCGGCGGCGGGGGGCTGTGACGTGTTGGCGATGACGTTTCGAGAGGGGCGAAACGTCCGCGTGCTCTACGCAGTGGTGTTGGGCCAGCGCGGCGGCGACCTGCTCGGACCCGCCGGTGACGCGGCACTCGCGCTCGCCCAATCTGGCGTGGCGAATCGAATTCAACACGTCATCGCACGCGGGTCAGTCGTGGCCGAGGTCGGCTGGAGCGGACATCGAACGGCGGCCGTCGCGGCGCGACGAGCCGTGGTGACCTGGTGGGCTGCGAACGGTCGGCCGAAATTCGTCGTCAGGTGGCGCCACTTCACCCACGTGATTCGACGCGGTGAAGTCGTGGGGACCGTGCGCGTCGAAGGCGTGACGACCGTACGAGTACCACTCGTGGCGACGACGACTGTCGCGCCCGCGTCACTCTGGCAACGCCTACGCTGAGGGCCATGTTCGCGCGAGTTCCCGCAAGTTCGGCCAATCTAGGACCGGGCTTTGACGTCTTGGCGGTGGCGCTGTCACTGTACGTCGAAGTCTCGCTCGAACTCGCCGACCGACTGGTCGTTCGCAGTGAAGGTTGCGGTGCGGGTCTCTTTGACGACGAGACCCACCTCGCCGTACGGGTGGCGAGTTCAATTCTCGGTCATACGAACTTTGCGCTGCACGTGCGTTCGGAGATTCCTCTTTCGCGCGGACTGGGCTCATCGGCCGCCCTCGCCGTGGCGGCCGCCGCGGCGGCTGGTTCCAACAGTCCCCTGGCGGCGGGGGTACGCGTCGATGGCCACGCCGAGAACGCCGCGGCGTCGTTGTTGGGGGGGCTCGTCGCGGCGACGGGCCACGACGACCGTGCGCTCGCGAGGCGTCTCGTGCTCGACCCCGCGTGGTCGTTCGTCGCGGTCATTCCCGACCAAGAACTCGCCACGTCCGCGGCGCGGGGAGTGTTGCCCGCGCGCGTGCCCTTCGCCGATGCCGTCGCGAATCTCTCGGCCCTGGGCACGTTGATCGCCGGACTCGCGCACCACGAGGACTTCGTCGCGACGTCGATGGACGACACCTTGCACCAGCCCTATCGAGCGTCGCTGCTGCCGTACTCGAATGATCTTCTCGCGTGTCTGCGCGACGCGGGCGCGGCAGGCTCGTGTTGGTCGGGCGCGGGTTCGACGATGCTCGCGCTCGTCACGGACGATCACGCCGATGATGTCGCCATCGGTGCTCGAGAGTTTTTGGAGATTCGTGGCGTCGCGGGCGAGGTGCGCCGGCTCCAAGCGGACACCACCGGCTTGGTCCGTTCTTGAGCGAAGTCGTGCACGACGCGCGGCGCCGGGCCAGCGCGGGCGCGGGTTTTATGTTGCTCGGTGCGACGGTAATTCAGTGGTCCGCGGCGCTCGTCACGGGGGTCTTTGGAGTGTTGGGCCCCTCGGCGACGAGCGCCTGGCGCTTCTTGCTCGGCGCGATTGTGCTGTTGGCGCTCACGCGACCAAAGGTGAGGCGTTGGACACGACCACAGTGGAGTGGCGCACTGGCGTTGGGACTCTCGGTGGCGTTTATGAATCAGTGCTTCTATCAAGCAATCGCGCGTATCCCACTCGGGGGAGCGGTGGCGATCGAGTTTCTCGGTCCCTTCGTCGTCGCCGCGTTCGGCAAACGCACCCGGCGCCACTTCGCGCTCGTCGCCCTCGCGGGCTTGGGCGTCGTGGCGCTGTCGCGCCCAGGTGGGGGACTCACGTTGGTCGGGGCTCTCTTCGCCGCGGGCTCGGGACTGGGGTGGGCGGCCTACGTTTTTGCCTCACACCGCGTCGGCGACGTGACGTCGGGTTTTGAGGGGCTTGCGGTATCAATGTCCATCGCGGCGCTCGTGACCCTGCCCCTGTCACTCGGCGCGACGCACGTCCTCTTCAGTCACCCCGGCGCGCTCGGTCGGCTCACGATTGTCGCCGTGATGTCCATCGTCATTGGTTTCGGGGCCGAACTCCAGGGGCTACGGCGCGTGCGCCCCACGATTGCCGCGGTACTGCTCGCGACCGATCCCGCGGTCGCGTTCTTTGTCGGCTGGCTCTTGCTCGCCCAACGAGTGCACGCCTTTGACTATCTCGGGGTGGGCTGTGTCATGCTCGCCAGTATCGGCGTGACCTACGACACGACCGTGGGGGCGGGCGAACTGGCTCAGTAGGCTAGAGCGGTGGCAAAACCTCGCTCCTTCGCCATTCGTACTTTTGGCTGCCAGATGAACGAGCACGACTCGGAACGCCTCGCGGGACTCTTGGTCGCCGACGGACTCGTGCGCGCCGAGCACGATTACGACGCCGACGTCATCGTCTTTAACACCTGCACAATTCGAGAGAACGCCGACCTCAAGCTCTACAGCGCACTCGGTCAACTCAAGGCCCTCAAACAACAGCGCCCGGAGTTACAGATTGCCGTCGGGGGCTGCATGGCGCAAAAGGAGCGCGGCACCATCCAAGAGCGAGCGAACTGGGTGGACGTAGTCTTTGGGACGCACAATTTGGCCCACGCGCCGGCGCTGCTGCGCCGAGCGCTCGTTGAGGGGCCACTCAGCGAGATTCTCGACGCCCCCGACCCCGAAGCGAGTCGTGAGATGGCCCCGGCGCTCTACGCCGTGCGCGAGCTGCCCTTCGCGGCGTGGATGACCATTCAGACGGGCTGTGACAACACCTGTGCCTACTGCATCGTGCCCTCCGTACGCGGAAGAGAGATCAGTCGGCCACTGGATGACCTCGTCGACGAGGCGCGCGCGCTCGCGCGTGCGGGCGTGACCGAGATCACGGTTTTGGGTCAGAACGTGAACTCTTACGGACGTGATCTCACGAAACGACGCCCACTCTTTGCCGATCTTTTGCGAGCGCTCGGCGCCGTAGAGGGCATTGAGCGACTGCGCTTTACGAGCCCTCACCCGAAAGACCTTCGCCCCGAGACAATCGCGGCTATGGCCGAAACGCCCGCGGTTTGTCCCCAACTGCACCTGCCGCTGCAATCGGGCTCGGATCGAGTCTTGCGCGCCATGCGACGCGGCTACAGCGTGGCGCGGTACCTCAATCGCCTCGAGGCAGCCCGTGAGGCGATACCCGGTCTGGCCGTCACGACGGACTTGATTGTGGGCTTTCCCGGTGAACGCGACGAAGATTTTGACGAGACGCTCGCGATGGTCGCCCAGTGCGAGTTTGACTCGGCCTATACCTTTATCTTCTCGCCCCGCGAGGGTACGCGCGCCGCCGAGTTGACCAGCGATTTCGTGGGCGACGAGACGATCAGGGCCCGTTTCGAACAACTCAAACTGGTCAGTGATCGCAGCGCACTGCGTCGTAATGAACTGCGCGTGGGCCGTGACGAAGAGGTGCTCGTCGAAGGTCCGTCGCGCCGCGATCCTCAGATCTACTCGGGTCGCAC
>NCBD01000151.1 GCA_002255315.1 Actinobacteria bacterium 21-64-8
TTTCCCACGCCCAGGGCGTGCGCGCAGGCTCCGCTCGACGATGTGCTGCGACTGTGGGCGGGGCTCGGCTATCCCCGACGCGCCAGAAACCTCTGGCGCTGCGCAATAGAAATTACCGAACGCTTTGAGGGTCGCGTCCCCGAGAGCGGCGAGGCCCTACGTTCACTGCCCGGCATCGGTGCCTATACCGCGGCCGCGGTGGGGTCGTTCGCCTTTTCTCACCGCGTCGCGGTGCTCGACACCAACGTTGGACGCGTGCTGGCGCGCTGCGTGGCGAATCGGCGCTTACGAAGCGCCGAAGCGACGGCGCTCGCGCACGAACTCTTGCCCCGCGGCGACGTCGCGACGTTTAATCAGGCCATGCTCGATCTCGGCGCGCAGTTTTGCCGGGCGCGTCCACGCTGTGCGGAGTGTCCCGTGGCGCGGGTCTGTCGGTGGCGCCGCGAAGGGGGCGAAGACCCCGCACCACTGAGTGCGGCGGTGTCGAGAGCCCAAACGCCCTTCGTGGGCTCGAGGCGTCAACTGCGCGGACAACTGCTCAACGTGCTTCGTGACCATCCCGCCTCGTTCGCGACACTGCGCGCGCGCGTCGAAGACTCCTTCACGCACCAGGTGCGAGGCGCGCTCGAGGAACTCGCGAGCGAGGGCCTCGTTGAGCGCCGCGGTGCGCGTTGGCAACTCGCTCAGCGCTAGGCGAGAAAGGCGTCGACCTCGCGCCAGAGCACGTCGGGTGCTTCTAGGTGCGCGAAGTGTCCGACGTGGGCGAGAACGGTGACGCGCGAGTTCGCGGCGAGATGTTCTTCGACCCCGTCAACGACTTCGACGCCCACGCACCCGTCCTCGTCGCCGTGCACGTAGAGCGTCGGTACCGTCGCGCGTTTCGCGAGTGCGGCGCTCAAGACGCCTCCGTCGTCCGCGGGAAGAAACATTGAGCGGTAGTACGCGAGTGCGGCGCCGAGGGACTCACTCGTCGCCAGCGCGCGTCGCACGTGAACGAGGTCGTCGCTCGGGTCGTAACGAGGTGACCACGACCTCCACAGCTCGGTGAAAAAGTTGAACTCGTCGGCGGCGACGACGCCGTCGACGAGCGGATTGTGAAAGAACCACATGTACCAACTGCGACGTGCCTGGTCAAAGCGAAAGAGCGCCGGCGCAAAGACCTGTACGGGCGGTACGGCCATTGCGACGCACTTGCTCCAGTAGCTCGGCTCGAGCGCGCAGGCGCCGTAGGCGATCGCGGCGCCCCAGTCGTGTCCCACGATGAGCGCTCGCTCGTCCGCGCCGAGTCGCTGGTGCAGTTCATTGGCGTCACCGGCCAACGCACTCAAGCGATAGTTGTTCGAGCGTGACGTTGACGACGGGGCGTAGCCGCGCAGCCACGGCGTGGCGACGCGATAGCCCCGCTCGACGAGTCGGGGCGCGAGGTGGCGAAACGTGAAGGGACTGTCGGGAAAGCCGTGCAAGCACAGGGCCAGTGGCCCGTCGCGGGGACCCGTGACCTCGACGCGAAGTTGCACGTCGCCGAGAAGTACGTCGCGCTCCATATTCCTTACGTTAAGCCGAAATTGTCGGCTACCCCATTAGGATTTGGCGAGTGTCCGCCCTCGACGTCGCCCACTTTAAAGAGGTTCTCGGCCGTTACGCGACGGGCGTCGTAGTCGTGACGGCCATGACCCGCGAGGGTCCCGCCGGTTTTACCTGCCAGACCTTCGGGTCGCTGTCGCTCGAGCCCATGCTGATCTCCTTTGCGGCGAAGACGCTCTCGAACTCGTGGCCGAAGATTCGTGAAGTGGGCGTCGTGGGTGTCAACGTCTTGCGCGACGACCAAGAAGCACTCGCGCGCATCTTCGCCACGAGCGGCGTCGACAAGTTCGAGAACGTGGCCTGGACGCCCGGCGCGAACGGAGCACCGATCTTGGCGGGCGCACTCGCGACGCTCGAGGGTCGCGTGGAGGTGGTGGCGACCTACGGCGACCACGACGTGGTCGTGGTCGCGGTCGACGAAGCGCGGACCTCGTCGGGTGAGCCCCTGGTCTACTACCGCGGCGGATTTAACGTTCTGGCCTAGGGCAATCTCGTTCACTACGGTAGGAACGTGCGACGTACACCATTCCTGCCGACGGGGAGACGCCACTAGATGATCCTCGTCTTGAAGGTCCTCGCCGCGGTGGTGCTCGTCGTGCTCGCGACGGTCGTGACGCTGCGGGTGCGCAAACTCCGTCGTGACCAGGCGCGCGAACTCGCGCGCACCGCCGAGCGCCGCCTCATGACGCCGCCCCCGTCGCCCTACACCCCCTCGAAGGGCTTTCGCCTCCTCGATGGTCACGAACCCGGCACGGTGCGCCCCTCGCCGTCACGACCGCGCCTCGACCCCGAACGCCACTACGTCTTTAGCGAATCGACGCCGAGCTCGACCGAGGAGGTGGTGCCGAACCTTTCGCGCCACGACCAAGAGTGGCTGCTGCACCGCTCGTCGAGTCGCTCGTCGCTCGTCGGCGTGGGGCCCATCACCTTGATTGTGCTGGTGGTCGTCTTTGTCGTGGCGGCAGTGGTGCTCTACGCGCGCCACCACCACGGACCCGTGACGACCACGACCACCACCACGATCACCAAGTCCACGACCACGACCGCTCACTCACTAGGGCGCGTCGCGAACGTGTACTTCGCCCTCGACGCCGCGCCCTACCCGCGGGCCTCGTTCTAGTTCGCGGCCCCGATTTCGGTGAGGATCCAGGCGACGATCTGGGCTTCGTCACGCCACGCGTCGTAACGACCAGATGGTCCGCCGTGACCGGCCCCCATCTCGGTCTTGAGCAGTGCGTAGTTTGCGGGATTGACGTCGCGCAGTTTCAAGACCCACTTCGCGGGCTCCCAGTAGCCCACCCGCGAGTCGTTGAGGCCCCCCGCCGCGTAGAGGTGCGGATAGACCCGGGGCGTACCGTCCTCGTTCGT
>NCBD01000152.1 GCA_002255315.1 Actinobacteria bacterium 21-64-8
CATTGCGGCCATACGCCCTTTTTAATCTATCTTGGCTGTATGACGAGGGCACGAGCGAGAGGGAGGGATGGCGCGGCGGCCGGCAGAAAGAAGATGCGCGGCGGAGACGGCGACGGAGAGGAATACGACCCGCTCGACGCCGCCGGGACGCAGGGTCCGAACCCGCTGACCGGAAGGCCGTACTCGGAAGCTCGCATGAAGTGGGCCAGGAAGTGGATGACGTTTCCCCTTTACGCGGACAAGCCGAAGCTGCGCGAGCTCGTCGCCTCGATCCGAGACAACCAGGTCACGATCGTCGTGTCCGGCACGGGATCCGGCAAGACGGTCCTCGCCGTCCCGCTCGTGCTGCGGCACGTCCTGATGACGGCGTCCAAGTCTACGGCGTCCAAATCGATTTCGAAGTCGATTTCGAAGACTGACAACGCGGCACCGAAGAGGCGCCCGCCGCGGGCCAGGGTCGCGGTCACGATCCCCAAGAAGATCCTGGTGCAGGCTGCCGCGTCGACCGGCGCGATGACGCTCGACGTCGACGTCGGGGCCGAGGTCGGCTATCAGCACCGTGGCTCGCCTTCTACCGCCTTCTCCGCCGAGCGGACCCGCCTGGTGTACGCGACCGACGGGACCCTGCTCGTGCAGTCTCGCAAGGACCCCATGCTCTCCGACTACGCCGCGGTCGTCATCGACGAGGCTCACGAGCGACCCGTGCCCACAGACATGCTGCTGCTCGCCATACGGGCGGCGCTCGAGGCCCGCCCAGAGATGCGCCTCGTCGTGATGAGCGCCACGATCGACCCGAAGCCGTTCGTGGACTACTTCGCTACGCCTTCGCCTTCGCCTTCTCGCAATGGCGTCAAGACCGCGGTCGTCGAGATCTCGGGCGCGGCCAACTTCCCGATCGAGGTTCGGCACGAACCTACGACCCCCCCCGCCCTGCTGACGATGGACCCGCTGGCCGCGGGGCTCGACGCCGTCGTCCGCATCGAGGCGGAGCTCCCCCCGCCGGCCAAGATCGGCGTGCTTCTGTTCGTCCCGAAGACCAAGGACGCCACGACCGGGTGCAGGAAGTACGCCGTGCACCCCCCGGCTCTCCCTTCCGCTCTCGCGTCCGGCGGCGGGAGGAGGCACAAAAACAACAACAGGCCGAGGCATGGTCTCAAGAACACCCCTGGGGAATTCCCCGACAGGTCATGCGCTCCCCTGTACGGCAAGATGAGCGACGAGGCCAAGGAGGCCATCCTCGGCGATCAGGATCGGCCCCCGCGGATGCTCTTCGTCGCCACCAACGTCGCCGAGTCGTCTCTGACCGTCGACGGCATCACGCACGTCGTCGACACCGGCCTGCAGCTGACGAGCAGGTGGGACTCGGGGGCCCACGGCGCCGTGCTCGAGACCGGGATGGCGTCACGCGCGCAGATCACGCAGCGGATCGGCCGGACTGGACGCACCGCTCCCGGCGTCGCCGTGCTCCTGTACTCGAAGGCGACGTTCGACGCGCTCCCCCTATATCCCCCGCCCGCGATCCTGACCGTCGACGTGACCGAGTTCGCGCTCGCGGCCCTCGCCCGTCCATCCCCCGCGGCCCCGACGCTCGAGGAGGTCTTCTCCGAGCTCGGCTCGATGATCACCCCGCCCACCAAGGAGCAGTTCGACGGCGCTGCCGCGTTCCTCGAGTTTTACGGCCTGATCGGGAGCGGTAACAAGCCGCCAGTCGTCAGCCGGGCGGCAACAGGTCCAGGTCCAGGTCCAGGTCCACCTACCCCGTTGCCCCCGCTAGACGCCAGCACCGGGGGCGCCACCAACTCATCCTCTAGCGCCGGTCGCATCACGGCGTTCGGACGGTGGGTCTATCGGGCGTGCGACGAGCTCAAGCTGAGCGTGTGGAACGCGCTGCTGCCTTGCATCGCGGCCGCGGCGTACAAGCGATGCACGCGCGACCTCGTCGACCTCGCGCTCGTCTTCGAGTCCTGCGGTGGGGAGCTGAGCTCGTTCAAGCTTCCCCCCGACGACCGGCGGGTCGGGAACAGGGGGGCAGGCGGCGGCGGCATCGAGCGACTCGTGCACCGCGGGAGCGATCACCTGACGCTGCTGCGCGTGTGCAACGACTTCGTCAAGCCCCTGCTAGTCGCCGAGAGGCCTCCGCCGCCCGCCCTTCCCGGGTCCGTCGGCGGCGGAGGCGACAGCGGAGGCAGCCCGTCGACAAAGCGGCGGATGACCAACGACGCGATGGTCAAGGCGGGACTCAACCCGTCCGCGTGGCGCGCAGCCGTGGACCGCCTCAGACGGGACGGCGGCCGCGCGATGCGGTTCGTGTCCCTCGCTTCATCCGAGCTCCGCCCGACGTCGCTCCCGCCACACCTCCGGCCCGCCTCGCGAAGCAAGGCGGTCCGAGTGGCGTCTGCGTCGACGGACCTGCTGGAGGCGCTGGCCGCGGCGCGCGCTTACCACATCGTAGAAGCCTCCAACTCGACCACGGTGTTTCCCGTCAGACGCGTACGCGTCGAGGCGGAGCCCATGTTCGGGACCGCCGGGGGCGTAGGGGGCAGCACGTTTTTCGCGTTCGAACAGATGACGTCGTCGTCGTCTTCGGCCGACGCTCGATGGCGCGCGAGCTGCGTCTCGTGGATCCCGGTGCAGGGCGTCGCGCTCGCGGCGGTCAAGGCAGTCGCCCCTCTTGCTCCGCGTGCCGTCCCGCGTGCCCTTGCCGTCGAAGGGACCGATAAGAATAACAAGAATAACGAGAAGAACAAGAAGAAGGTCGACGACGAAAACAAAAAGCGTCGTAACAAAAAGCATCGGCAGCAGAAACAAAAAACGCCTCGGGGCTCGCCTTTATAGGTCGCAAACGCATCTCAGCTACATGTACAGCTAATGTCATTTTTTAATCCGGACACCCCTCGTCGACCATCCCGGTTTTGAC
>NCBD01000020.1 GCA_002255315.1 Actinobacteria bacterium 21-64-8
CGCGCCAAGAACCTTCGTCAGCCATAACAGGCCCGACGCGTGGCGTGTTCCGATGTCGCGTTGGCTAATTTCAGCGATCATGGCGCGCGCCTCGTCCCAAAGACCCAGGTAGAGGGCGTTCTCGATGTAGTTGAGTTGATTCGTTAACTCCAGTGATCGTCGCCCGGCTTTTCGCGCCACCTCAATTGCTTCGAGGGCTTTGGTCATCGTGGATCGAGGACTATCGGGTAATACGTAGACCGAATGCCCCGTAAGCGCTCTGGCCAATTCAGCGTTGTCGCCGGCTTCCTGAGCAATTTCGGCGACACCGCGTATGAGCATGACGGCTTCGCGGTGACGGCCGAGTCCATAGAGGACCACCGATCGCGCTTGGAGTGCGGAAGCGAGCAGCAGTGGATCGTCCAGTTGTTCGGCGAGTTCGAGCCCGCGCTCAACCCAATCCATCGCGACGTCGCGTTGGTCAGAGTGCACCATGTCGCTGGCAATTGCGCAGGCAAGGTGTGCGCGAGCGAGGAGCGAGCCGCCCGTCACCTCATGAAACGTTCGAACGCCAAGCTCGAATCTCTCCTCGAGCCCCACGGTGACCATGTTGCTCCGAATCAATTTGGCGACGACGAGCGCCTTGGCCTCGTGGTCGTTGAGGTGATCAAAAGTCGCAATCGCTTCTTTAAAACTAGCTATCGAATTAGTTGCGTCGAGGAGGTCTGCGTAGCCCTCACCAATACTGGCGTGTAGCTCGGCCCGTACCCGTTCGTCGCTCGAGAGCGCGAGCGCCTCGCGCAAGAGCGCGACTCCTTGGTAGGGCGAGCCCAACTGGAGCGCTCGTAGGCCGGCGCGGCGAACCCATGTGAGGGCCTGCTCTCTCAGCCCGAGTGATTCATCGTCGGGCGCGGCGCGGAAGGCTTCGAGGAAGTGTGTCGCAATGACACTCGAAAGCTCGTCGTCGCCCATGCTCTCGAAGTGATGCGCGAGGGCGAGGTGCTTCGCGGATCGATCACGTCGACCGAGCGTGCCAACTGCCACTTCTCGGATCACACCTTGAACAAAGCCGTACTGACCGCGCTCGGGTGAACGAGGATCGGTGTTCGTAACGAGGTACTCCTTGCGGACAAGATCGCGAAGGGCGACTTCGAGGTCTGCTCGCGTCGCGTCGCTTACGGCGCTGAGGGTGTCGAGGGTAAAAGTTGAGCCCGCGACGCCCGCGTTTTGAAGCAGGGTTCGCTGCGCCGGGGGGAGCGAATCGAGTCGTGAAGCGACGAGTGCGTGCAACGTTTCGGGCATTTCGAGCGCTTCGAGTTCACCCTCGACGCGGTAGTGATCGACTTCGTCAACAAGATTTCCACGATCGAACAGCATTCGAATAGTTTCGACGGCATACAGCGGTACGCCTTCGGCGCGATTGAGCACCATTTCGCACACCGAGGCGGGAAGGCCCTGGACGAAACCATCGAGGAGCGTTCGCATGGACGCTTCGTTCAGCGCCTCGAGGTGCAGTGACGAGAAATTACGCAGACCGGCTCCCCACGAGGGGCGCGAGTCCATGAGCTCGGGCCGTGAAAGCGTAATGATGAACAGCGGGTAGTTTCGTGACCACTCCAGGATTGATTCGATGAAGTCCACCAGTCCCGCCTCGGCCCACTGGAGGTCTTCAAAGATCATCACGGTGGGGCCCTGTTCCGCCACGCGCTCGAAGAATCGTCGCCACGCCGAAAAGAGTTCCTCGCGGTCAGCATTCGGCGCGTCGGTGAGTCCGAGCAAGTACGCGAGTCGCGGTTCGATCCATTGACGTTCGTCGGGGTCAGCGACAAATTCTTCCAGGCATTCGCGCAACTTGGTCGTCGCGGAGGTGGCCTCTTCGGCCTCCACGATGCCCGCGCGCATGCGCACCATCTCACTCAACGCACCGAAGGTGATTCCTTCGCCGTAGGCGCGCGAACGACCTTCGTGCCAGTACACCGTGCTGGCGAGGCCGTCAACGTACTTGAGGAACTCCCAAGCGAGGCGACTCTTCCCAATGCCGGGAATGCCAACAACGGACACGAGTCTTGCGCGTTTTTCACGTTCGCTCGCGTGCAACGTATCTTTCACTAGTCGCAGTTCTTCATCGCGCCCCACGAAAGGGGGCTCGAGTCGCTCGGAGCGTCCCAAGCCCTTTCGTTGGGCGACGACGCGCAACGCCCGCCAAGCGTTCACTGTTTCTGATTTGCCCTTGAGCGCGAGTGCTCCCACCTCTTCGAAAGCAATAGCGCTCGACGAGGATCGCCAGGTGGCTTCGTCAACGAGGACCGTACCGGGCGAAGCGACACTCTGCACCCGCGACGCGGCATTTACCGTGTCACCAAGGACCATCCCCTCAGCGACCTTGCCTACGGAAATAGCGACCTCTCCCGTCACCACGCCGCCGCGAGCGCGCAATGAAGGAATCTTCGATTGTTCACCGAGCACTTCGACCGACGCGACGACCTCTAGTCCCGCGCGCACTGCGCGCTCCGCGTCGTCCTCGTTGGCGAGGGGAGCTCCCCACACCGCCATCACGGCGTCGCCGATGAATTTCTCGACCGTTCCGCCGTAGACCTGAATGATGTGTTGCGCGCGGTCGAAGTACCGCGACAGCAACTCGCGGACGTGTTCGGGGTCGAGTCCCTCGGCCAGGGGAGTGAATCCGACCAAGTCCACAAAGAGGATGGAACACAGTCGACGTTCGGCACCAGATTCGTGACGAGACGTGCTCGCCGGTGCGGTGCGCGCCGGCGCCGCTACTGGCTGTCCGCAAGTGGCGCAGAACGGCTTACTAGGAACGAGGTCGGCGTTACAGTTCGCACAGCGTGCGACGAGGGACGCGCCGCAATTGGCGCAGAACGGCTTATCGGCGGGTGTGTCACCCCGACATGACCAGCACTCCATCGCACTCCCTTTTGCGGCATCTTACAAGGTGGCTTTGTGGCTACTCAAGAGTGCGACGGCTAGTTAGGGACACTTCGGCGATGAAGAAATGCTTCGCGTTTCGGTACCGTGCGTAGTAACTTTCCACCAACGAGGGAGCAATATGTTCAACGCCATTGTCGTCGGTGCCGATGGATCAGAGACGGCTCGTAGAGCCGTCGAGGCGGCGACTCGTCTCGCCCAAAACTTTGGCGCGACGCTCCACATTGTGTCGGCCTACGACGCGAAGTCCTTCGAAGCGCCCGGTTCCAGTGAGTTCCAGGCCCTTACGAACGAGAGCGACGTCGAGGCGTTGCTGCAGTCGCTCTCGTTCATCTCAAAGGGCGAAGCGGTCACGACCGAGGTCCACAGTCGTAAAGGTAATCCCGCGGACGCATTGCTCGACGTCGCCGAGCGTGTTGGTGCAGACCTGGTCGTCGTAGGCAACCGGGGCATGAAGGGGGTTCGACGCGTGCTCGGCAGCGTGCCGAACTCCGTCGCGCACGGCGCGCAGTGTTCGGTCCTCATCGTTGACACCGTTTCGGAGTAGACCCAGCGCCAAGCTGGGCGGTACTTGCTTCGTCGCGGAAGCGTCGATGGACGTCAACGGGTATCTCGACGGTGTTGGGTGCTAGGCCAGAGTCATGGAAGCCGACTTTGACGAAGGGCGCGCGATTAGCGACGACGAATTGAGCGCCTTAGCCCTGGCGGCCGATCCCTCGGCGCCCATTGACACGACGGCGCCACCGTGGCGGGGGGCGTGGGCGAGCGGACCGTTGCTGATTCCTGAGTGGTATATGCCGCGACCAACGAGTTCGAGCTCGCGTCGACGGCGCGGAGCGCTCATTGCGATTGGTCTGGTGCTCGCGGGCTTGTTAATAATTGACGCGTTCGGGCTTTGTATCACGTCGGGATTTTTGTCGTTGGCGTGAAAACTTCTTAGGTAAGTCGACGGTCGCTGGCCCAGTGCGCGAGTTGATAGCGATTGGATAGTTGGAGCTTTCGCAGTACCGACGACACGTGACTCTCGACGGTCTTAAGTGCGATTTCGAGTTCAACGGCAATCTCTTTATAGGCGTAGCCGCGAGCGATGAGCCGAAGTACTTGTTGTTCGCGCGGCGTCAGTTGGTCGAGCTCGGGGTCCACGGGGACGATTGCGGGGTCGATTGGTTCACCGTTGACGAAGGCGTCGAGCACGAAGCCGGCGAGCTTGGGCGAAAAGACAACGTCCCCGGCGTCGACACGGTAGATCGCGTCAATGAGATCGGCGCCCGAGATGTTCTTCGTGACGTACCCGCGAGCGCCGGCGCGAACCACGGAGATCACGTCTTGGGGTTCGTCCGAGACTGAGAGCGCGAGAAACCGTACGTCCTTGTTCGCGGGCTGCACTCCACGCAGGACCGCTAGGCCGCCCCCCTCGGGCATATGCACGTCGAGCAGCACGACGCTCGGAGCGCGTTCGAGAATCAACTCAATCGCCGCGGGGACTTCGTCGGCTTCACCCACGAGATCAACGGAACCGCGCAGCTCCGCGCGCAGGCCGGCGCGGATCAACTCGTGGTCGTCGACGAGAAAGACCCGTGGTTGGCTCACGAGTTGGAACGCTTTCGCGGTATGGAAAGACGCACCTCGGTGCCGTGACCGGGGCGTGAATGAATGACGGCGCTGCCACCGCGCTGTTCAACGCGCTGGTGAATGGAGTGAGTAATGCCTTGTCGGCGCGCGTCAACGTTCGTCGGGTCAAAACCCACGCCGGTGTCGCGTACGTACAGCGAAATCTGGGTCGGCTCCACCTCGCCGTACAGGGCGACCGAACCGACGCCCGACCACTTGGCGGCGTTGACCGTCGCTTCACGGCCCGCGCCAATGAGTGCCAAGACGTCGTCGTCGGCCGCGCAGTCCCCAACGACGACCAGCTCAACGAGGATGCGATAATCCTGCTCGACGTCGCTTTGCACGAGGCGAAGTTGCTGTTGGAACGTTTGGCCGTTGGTGGGGCGTTGCGTCGATTCCTCGGGCGCAAACAGCCAATCGCGCAAGGCGCGTTCTTGAGAGCGAGCGAGTCGAATCACTTCCGCATCGTCGCCGGCGGCCCGTTCGATGAGCGTCAGGGTCTGCAGGACCGAGTCGTGTATGTGCGCGGCAAGGGTGGCGCGTTCTTCGCTTCGAATGCGCGCGCGACGCTCGTGTGAAAGATCGCGAACGTTCTCGAGCCACCACGGCGCGAGTAAAATCGCCACGCCCACAATCAAGACCGCCCCGCCCACGAAAGCGGGAACTGCCCCGCCCCACACCCCACCGATGCGTGTTAGAACGCGGAGGCCAATCATCACGAAGATGACGCCCGGCACGACACGTGTTGCCACGGCTCGCCAACCCCGCGCCGAGGCGGCGCCCACGACCGGCGCCGCGTTAAGCACCCCTTGCAAATGCCGACGTTCGTCAGGGGTCGCACCGCGCCATACGCCAAATGCACCCAGGGCGACCACGAAAACGGTGTAGGTCAACGCGCCCACGACGTGCAGCGCCAAGAGATTGAGGACGAACAGCACCACCAAAAGAACGCCGCCCGAGGCCACGAGCGACTGTGCGGAGCCGCGCGTACGGAGAACCCGTTGGGCGATGGACTGTGTCTCACCCTGGCGAGGGGCGAGGAGCCACGCCAACGTGTACAGCACCAGGCCGCCGCCAAAGGCCACGGTGGCGACGGCAACCGCGAAACGGACGGTTTGTGGGCGGAAGCCAAAACGAGTCGCCAGTCCCGCGCAGACTCCACCCAAAATCGCGTCGCCGCGTGAACGACGAAAGGGTCGTTGCGCGAGACCGGGCTGGGGGCGACGTTCGTCGGTTGCGGTCACGGGTACGTCCTCGATCAGCGGGTGATAGACGATTTGAGTCTGGCACGGCCCAGGCCGATGCGCACCCCGGGCGAACCCTGAGTTACTAAGTGCACGTCAGGGTTGGACCCGATGGGCGCCGGCGTCGCCGCCACCTACCGTGAGGTTTATGAGTGATGCCACGCTGCCCACCGATCCGGTCTCAGAGTCTCACGGGGTGCGACGCAGTTCGTCGCGGCTCGTCGGTGGCGTGGCGGGGGGTCTCGCGAAGCGCTTGGACGTGGACGTGCGACTGGTGCGCTTGATGTTCGTCGTGGCGACCGTGCTGTGGGGCGTGGGAGTGGCGCTGTACCTCGTACTGTGGGCGATACTGCCGAGCGAGGAACGACCGGACGACGCGGTCGTGCCGCCGTCGAAGCGACTGAGCGTCTCCCTGGCCGCGGGCGCGGTGGCGATCGCCCTCCTCGCCATCGCCGCGTGGCGTTCGCTTCGCTTTGTGGCGCCCGGTACGGTGCTGATCTGGCTGTTTTTGCTCGTTGGTCTCGCGATTCTTTCGCTGCGCGCCCCCTCGCGTCGATTGAGCGTTCGTCGGTTCATCGGGTTTGTGTTCTTGGGAGCGATGAGCGTCGTGATTGTGTTGAGTGGTGCATTTTTGACGTACGTCGCATCGACGGGCGTTCCCCTGCAAGGTGGTAACGGATATCACCTCTTTCAGCCGTCGTCACTCGCCACGACCCAACACAACTATCGAACGATGTTTGGTGTGACCGACCTCGATCTGTCGCAGGTTCGCTTTCCCGTGACGGGATACGTCGTCAACGCCAGCGCCGCGGTGGGCAAGGTTGTGGTCGTGGTACCGGCCAACGCCATCGTCAGTCTCAAGACGAACATCGGCATTGGCCAGGTCAGCTATCGCTACTGGCGACGTTCGCCCTCTCCGTCAATCGTTCGACCGATCACTCCCAACGTCTCGACCCTTCCGGTCGTCTCTTCCGTTACGAATGCGCCGAGATTGACCTTGAACGTACAGGTAGGCGTGGGCCAACTACTGATTTCTCGCGCGGCACCTAGTCACTGAGGACCTCCTCGACTCGCTCTTTGCACCACTGAGCGAGTGTGTCGCCCGCCGCTATTTCTTCGGAGATGCTCAGGCGCGTCTTCTTGAGTCGATAGAGGTTTCGCGGTCGCCGATCCAACCACAGGCGCCCCGGGGCTGGATCGAGCGACGTGCCCGCGAGCCACACCATCGTGTCGGCTCCCTGGTCGGCACTTCGTAGCAGTGCTTTGGTCACACGCTCAAATTGAGGGATGCCGCTGGACAGCCCCGGGGTCGCCGCCCACCCCGGATGTACTAAGTGAAACGAGACGCCCGACGACCCGTAGATGCGCTGCCAGTGGGGAATCAGGACACATTGAGCGCGTTTCGCCCGTGCGTAGGCGACCGTCCCGCGGTACGTCGTCGGCGACATATCGAGCGTGGCGAGGTTGAAGCGCTCGCTGTACATACCACCAGAGGTCACGGTGATGTCTCTCGCGTGGGGGGCAAAACCACCGTGGGCGAGGAGGTATTCGGTGAGAAGGTACGGACTCAGCACGTGCGTCGCGACCGTGGTCTCGATACCTTCGCTTGTTGGCGTGTAACTCGTTAAGAGCGCTCCGGCGTTTTGGATGAGCACGTCGAGAGGGGTAGCGAGTGCGACGAGCGTTTCGCCAAGTCGACGCGTCTCGCGTAGTAGCGATAGATCACAGCAATGGGTGATGACTTCTGACGACGAGTGCAGACGCACGTGCGCCTGGGCGTGCGCGAGTTTTGCCTCACTGCGTCCGACGAGGTGCAACCGGGCGCCGAGCGCGGCGAGTCGCACCGCGGCCGCGAGGCCCAACCCAGACGTCGCTCCCGTGATGACGATCGTGCGCCCGGCAACGGCCGTCGGATCTGACCATCCGTCGAGTCGCGAGCGCGCCGCGTAGCCCACTCGGGTGAAGCTACCCACCACCGTTGCTTCGAGCGCGGCGTCGAGCACGTTGGCGAGTGGCGAAGGCGCGTTCATGAGAAATAACCTTCGCAAAGCTTGAGGCCGGCTCGCGCTCCAAGTTCGTTGAGTGTGCCTTGTAGAAGAGGTTCTGCGAGACGCATGACGCCGCGGCCACGTAGGCGCGCGCGGTACGTTACTTCGAACTGACCCTCGTGCTGGGGTCGCACCGTGACGGTGTCTTCGGAAATGAAGAGTCGGTTGATGGCGCGAAGGACTAGTCCGTCGCGCGCGTTCAAGATGATGACGCGGTAGGTCAAGGTCACAGCACGTTTCGACACGAGGACCGTCACGCGAAATGAACTTCCCACGCTGACGGGGCCGTCACCGTCGAGGCGCTCGACCTCTCGCACGCTCAAATCCCACGAGGGGGCGTTGCGCATATCGGCGAAAAAGAGCAGGACGTCAGCGGGTTCTTTCGGCGTTGTCGCCACAAATTGAAACGTCGCCACGATTACCTCCCGGTTGCAACCTAGGGGAAGTCCCCCACGAGTCCAGCCCTGGGGCACCGTCACGAGTTTGCGCGCTCGGTCACGGACGGCCCGACGTCGGGCAGACTCTTTAGAGAGTGAAAGCGTGGTAATGACTAATCCCTTTGAAACCGTGAGCTTCTCGCATGGGCCGTCGGCGAAAAACCGATTCATGCTCGCCCCACTGACGAATCAGCAAAGTCATGCCGATGGCGTACTGAGCGACGAAGAGTTTCGTTGGCTCACGATGCGAGCCGCCGGCGGCTTTGGGATCACCACGACGTGCGCCTCGCACGTTCAGGCGTCGGGCCAAGGGTTCCCCGGTCAACTCGGCTCGTTCTCGGACGCGCATCTTGACGGGCTGACTCGTCTCGCCGACGGCATCAAGGCGCATGGTTCGATCGCGTTGTTGCAGTTGCACCACGCGGGGATGCGTGCGCCACGAGAACTGACCGGCGAAGATCCGGTCGCGCCGTATGCCGACGATGAGACCGGCGCACGTGCCCTGACGACCGGCGAGATTGAAGGGGTCATCACTTCCTTTGTCGACGCGGCACGACGGGCCGACCGGGCTGGGTTTGACGGTGTCGAATTGCACGGAGCGCACGGCTATCTGCTCTGTGAGTTCTTAGAACCTCATCGCAATACCCGTGACGATGCCTACGGGGGCACGCTCGAGAACCGTTGTCGAATCTTCGTCGAAATTATTGACGGCGTACGACGTGCGTGCCGCAAGGATTTTCACGTGGCGCTTCGACTCTCGCCCGAGCGCTTTGGTATGGCAACGAGCGACGTGTTGGCCTTCTATCGCGAACTCGTCGCGGGTCGCTCTCTCGACATGATCGACCTTTCGCTCTGGGACGTCTTTAAAGAAGCGATCGACGAAGAGTTCGCGGGACGAACACTGCTGGAACTTTTCGCCGAGATTGATCGGGGCACGACGCGCTTGGCTGGTGCTGGCAAGTTGTACAGCGGCGCCGACGTACGCCGAGCTCTCGACGCGGGACTCGACCTCGCCATCGTTGGGCGAGCGGCCATCACGAATCACAACTTTCCCCACCAAGTGCTAAAGAATCCCGACTTTGCCATGCGTACCTTGCCCGTCTCAGTCGAACTGCTTCATCGAGAAGGTCTCAGCGATCCGTTCGTGAACTACATGCGCGGTTGGAAGGGTTTTGTGAGTGAGGACGCCAGAGGGTGGTGACGCTCGCGACTTCGTTGACGAGTGGCGAGCGAAAACACTTTGGTGGGCGAGGGGGGACTTGAACCCCCACATCCTTTCGAATACAGGCACCTGAAGCCTGCGCGTCTGCCAATTTCGCCACTCGCCCTGGGACCTGTCGATTTTAGTCGAAGCCCGACCAAGGCTCTCGGTGCAACGTTGAATTCACGGTGTTGGTGGCTCGCTCATCGAATCGAACGGTGCTCAAGGTGTCTCGCTCGGCGAGCGGAGTCCGCGAGACGGGTAGCGCAGCACGGCGGCGCTCGAAAGCGCAACCACCAATCACTTCAGACGCCACGAAGCTTTGGTTGAGCCAAAGAATCACGTTGCCCGCGTTGGGGCGATTGAGACCGGGGGGGGCGATGACGACGCCGAGTCCACCGAAATTGGTGGCGACACGTTTGGTTATGCAACGTGACCCTTGGCAGGGTGTTCGGAGTCGACGGCGTCTTCAGAGTGAGGTGGGTGCTGACCTCGTTTCGTTTGTCGAGGGCATTCACCTCGACCGCATTCGTTGGTGCGTGTTGGTGCAAGCGCTCGACGACGAAACGAGTGGCGCGGCGTTCATGGTTCGTCAAGGATGACCGGTAGGCTTACCTACTTGTGGGACGCCGAAAACTTCGTGTACCAGACGGAGCAGGCGTCAACTCGGCCCCGTGGTGTCCGCCGATGAAAATCGGGGACGCTCGCGTTGGCGACGTTGCAAACGGCGTGGACCTCACCGACGGACCTCAACTACGGCAACACCTACAATTCAACGACGCGTGACATCGCGACGGTCCCCGTCGCGGGCAGTTCGCTGCGATTGACCTTCTCTAATCTCTGGAGTTCGACGCCGACCACTTTTAGCGCGGTCACGGTCGGCGCCCAACAAAGTGGACCCGACGTGATTCCGGGAACTTTTGTACCGGTGACCTTTAATCACGGAAGTCGAAGTGTGACGATCGCCCCTTACGGGCGGGTCGTGAGTGACCCGGTGCCCTTCGCGGTTCACGCCGGTGAATCAATTGCCGTCAGCATGGCGACCGTCGGCGCGGCCACGGTGAGTGCGCATACGTGTTGCTCTGGTCCGATTGACAGTTACGCCACGAGTGATGGTGTCGGCAATCTCACGCTCAGTCCCACCGCGGCCGGATTTAATCCCCTGATCTCCAGTACCTTCATGCGCTGGCTCTCAGTAATTCAGGTGGCGGGGTCACCGGCCCAGGGCACCGTCGTGGCCTTCGGTGACTCGATCACCGACGGATTTGGCTATTTGAACCAGGGGTTTAGTTGGGTCAACGCGATGCAGGCGCGAATCGCGCACCTTCCTCCTTCAGAGCAAGTGGTCGTCGTCAACTCGGGTATTGCGGGCGACACCCTAACCGTCTTTCCTCCCCACGACTCCTACGCCGAAGGATCGGGAGGTCTGCCGGGGGTGACGCGACTGAACATGGACGCCCTCTCGCTTCCCGGGGTTAAGAGCATCGTTTTGCTGCTTGGAACAAACGACATCTGGTTCGGCGCGGGCGGGGTGACCGGTCACCCGATTCCTCCCTACGGTACGGCCCCAAGTATTGAGGCCGGAATGCGCCAAGTCGTGAACGCCGCGCACGCGCACCACGTCAAGATCTTTGGGGTCACGCTGCTTCCGCGCAGTACCTCAACGGCGGCCGATCACGATTTGCCCGAGAATTGGACGCCCGCGGAACAAGCCACGCTGACTGCGGTGAACACTTGGATGTTGTCGCCCCACACACCGTTTGACAAGGTAATAAACCTGAACGCGGTCATGAGCGACGTGTACAACGGTGATTGCCGCCCGACGATACCGTTCGCCCCCTACTTCAATCCCGACCACCTACATCCCAACGTGGCGGGTGAAACGATCATGGCCGACGCCATCTCCACCACGCTGTTTGGGATTGCCCAGGCACCCCAGGTCGCCCCACTCGTCACGGCAACCCCAACGAGAGACTGCCCAGCGGCTCAGCTGGCCGCCCAGGTGTTGGCCGCGGGCCGTCAGCCGGCGACCCCTCCGACGACCACGACCACCACCATCACCACGACGACGACCATGCCCGCCTCGACCAACTATTCGTCGATGGCGAAGCGGATTCTCGAGGTCGCCCTACTGGTGTTGGTGGTTTTGCTCGTGGTGGCGCTGTGGAACGCGCGCCGTCGGGCCCTACGTCGTCGAGCCGCGCGTCGCCGCACCCAGCGTCCAAGAAGTCATCCGCGTCCCCCCGGGCCGCCGAGATCGCCACCGCCCCCGCGTCGTGGACCGGGTCCGCGTCGTCCCTAGCGACGCCGCCGCGCGGTCCGATCGCCCAGACGAGGCGAAGTGGAGCTCAGTGCTCGTTAAGGAAGTAGCGAAAACGCAGAAACTCTTCGCCACTGCGACTGCGCATGTCGCCCTCGAGTTGCCAGCCGAGTCGTTCGTAGAAGTGTCGCGCCGTCATATCGGGCGGGGTCACCAGCACTAACTCGTCGACGCCGCTCACGCGCGCTTGATCTATCGCGGCCGTGACGAGTGCGCGACCGATTCCTTGACCTTGGACGTGGGGGTCGACGAGCACGTGAGTGATCTCGCCCACGACGGGCTCGACCTGGACGCTGGGCGTAGCGGTGCTTCGACGAAGGCGTGCGCCGAGCAGTCGCCACAGACCTCGCGCGTAGCGACGACCTCGAGTCACGATGAGCTCGCGGGCGATTCGAGGGTGGGTAAGGGCGTATAACGCGAGTCGGGTCGCGAGGCGAACGCCGTGCGTGCGCACCATGGCGCGTACGTGCGTGGCCGGGGCGCTCGCTCCGAGCAGCACGCCGACGAGCACGTCGTTATCATCGACGGCCACGAGTGAGAGGGCACCGGGCGTCTCGCGCCACGCCCGGTAGTACGTACTCATAAAAGAGGGTCCAAAGCGCGACAGGAATTCCATGTTGAGTACTTGCAGGTGCAGACGCACCGCGGCGGCGACGTCGTCGTCGACCAGTGGTCGAACTTTCATCGCGTCACCACCACTCGACGCGGAGCGAAAGCGCTCTGGAAGGTGTGATCGGCGATGGCGATAGTTAACCCTACCGTTCGTCGACGCACTGATGGCCCGCACCGTTCAGGCGTGCGCGAATCACGCTGCTACGCTTCAGCCGATGTCACCACCGAGGCACGGGCGACGACGACGTGTGCGCCGTCAACGTCAAGTGCTGATCGTCATTTTGGTACTGGCTCTCGTCGCCATCGCCGCCGCCAAAACTCACGTTTTTTCGACCGCTGCACCATCGACGACGACCGCAACGTCGCTCGGTACGACCTCGAGCACGACGCCGCCGTCTCGCACTTCGGCGGTGGGCATTATTGCGCTGCACCTCGTGGAGCCGCCCTCGGCGGGGCTACCCGCACGTTCGCTCGAAACTATGGTGCGCTATCCGGCGCTCGGAACGCCGGGCGGGTCGATTCCCGACGCGACGCCCCTGCACGGTGCCTCGCCCTACCCGCTGGTGGTTTTCTCGCAAGGTTTCGACGTCGCTCCCGAGGCGTACGCGCGACTTTTGAACTCGTGGGCGGCCGCGGGCTACGTGGTCGCCGATCCCGCTTATCCCTACACCTCTCCGAATGCCCCCGGAGGAGTGATTCGTAGCGATATTGTCCACCACCCCGCTGATCTCAGTTTCGTTATTAGTTCGTTACTGAAGGCGGGAGCCGCGAGTAGCGGAACGCTGTCTCACCTCATCAATCCTTCGGCGATTGGCGTCATCGGCCAATCTGACGGTGGCGACGTGAGTCTGGCCGCGGTGGCGAACACCTGTTGTCGTGACGCTCGTATCAAGGCGGCGGTGCTGCTCTCGGGGGCCGAGTTGAGTTGGTTTCCGGGAACCTATTTCGCGACGCCCGCCGTGCCGTTATTGGTCGTCCAGGGCACGGCCGACCAGACCATGAATCCAGTGACGTGCAGTGTGCAGCTCTACAACGCGGCACCCGCACCCAAGTTCTACCTCTCCATGATTGGTCAGGACCATTTCTCGGCCTACATTCCCGCGGGTCCCGCCCAGCGCGTCGTCGCGCGTGTCTCCATTGACTTTCTCGACGCCTACCTGCGAGGTTCTTCGGCGGCGCTCAGGGCCATGAAGACGGCGGGATCGGTGGCGGGGTTGGCTCAGTTGACCGAGGGTGCCCCCGTGGCGCCGGTCGCGGGGACGTGCCCCGACGCACCCGCGAACTAACGACTATTGCTTACGCGCCCGGCTTGACGCCCGAGACCACGTTCGCTTCGGAGACGACGTTGACGCTTTGCAAGTTGGTGAAGCCCGCCGCTTCGTAGAGGCGCATCCAGGCGTCGGGCGTAATGGGGCGTTCGTGGACGCGAAGGAGATAGCGTCCCGCGTTCTTCAATATTCTCCAGTACCCCGGAATGCCCTTTTTCGCCATGACTTTGATCTTGCTCGCGATGACTTGGCGGTCTTGCGCGGTGGCGCCGCGACCGAGCATCATGTCCGAATTCACTAAGACTCCCCCCGGGCGCAGCCAGTCGTACGCGGCGCGCACCACCTTGGCTTTGTCGGGATCGCGCAAGTGGTGCAACGCGTAGTTACTAATCACGAGATCGACGGAACCCTGGGGCAGCGAAAGCTGTTCAACGGGCGTCACGACACCCGTCACCGTCTCGAGTCCCTCACTCGTCGCTTGGGCGAGCATTCGTTCGACCATGGCGGCACTGACGTCCACGCCGGTGACCGCGGCGCCTTGGCGAGCGAGTTCGAGCGCGAGACGACCTCCGCCGCAACCCAGGTCCACGCAGACCATCCCCGGACGAACGTTGGCGACTTCGAGTGCCTTCGCCGCGACTTTGGACATACCGACGTCATTGTGGCGGTCCCACGTCTCGGCGCGACCCGTCCACTTGCGTCGCTGGGTACGAATGGAGAGCTTCGTGCTTTGACGATCGCGCCACGAGGGGGCGGCGCCGCGGTCGTCGGCATTAGTGGTGTGGTCGTCGGGCGAATTCACATTGCTCTCAGTTTCGTGTGACGTAAGTTCAGGCGTTCTTGCGGTCGCACGCTCGAGGCCTGTACGACCGCGCGCGATTCTCGCGCCGGCGACGTATGCATCGTCTGCGCAGTAGCGATTCTACCAAGGACCGCCTCGCCAACCCTGGGCTCGGATAATGAATGGCTAAGGATTTTGTTCGCGGCGTTCCACTACTTCGCCGGCGACGGCGTTGATTCGTCGTGGTCCGTCAACTGGTCCCATCGCACCGTGAACCTGCCTCAACGTACCGAGGTTGCCAGAGCCCGGTTATCGGCGACGCCGCGACCACGTTGACGTCGAAGACCGCGGCGAGCGTGGCTCGGTCGACGTGCGGTCGGGTCGTAGCGCGAACACGTCCGCAACCTAGGAAATTTCAGGAGCTTTGACCAGGTTCGCCCGCAACCCAGCGGGCCCCCCATCGGGCCCGAAAGGTGTGTTTTTGAGGGGCAACCGCAGCGAACGCCAGACGGTGGCGGGCGCCCTCGGCGACGGGGGGATTAAAGCGATGACCAGTACAGTTATGAATGCCATGGTTCTCAAAAGTGTGGAAAATCGACTCGAGCGTCTCTTTGAACGCGGCTTTTCACGCTCCTTTAAGAGTGGGCTGCAACCCATTGAAATTGGAACACGCATCCTGCGCGAAATTGATCTGACGCGTCGGCTCTCCACGCAGGGTCCGCTGTCGGCCAATGTGGTGCGAGTGTGGCTCGGTCCCGTGGACGCGGAACGATTCGAGGGATTTCAAAAGGCACTCGTCACCGAGCTCGAAGAGACGGTACGTCAGCACGCGCTCAGTGAGGGGTACGCCTTCGTGGGGCCGGTGACGGTCGAGATTTTTATTGACGACGATATAAAAGTTGGCCAGGTTGAAGTTAAGACCGAGTTTGAAGGCGGCGACGCCCAGCCCCGCATTCTCTTGAGCGACGGACGTACGTTCGCGGTGGGTGACGAGCCTCTCGTCATTGGGCGCAGTCCAGAGGTCGCGGTTGTCATTAATGACTCCAACGTCTCACGCCGCCACGCCGAAGTGTGGCGTACTGTCGAAGGCATCGCGATCCGCGATTTGGACTCCACGAACGGCACTTTCGTGAACGGGCACCGCATCAGCGCGGTCTCGCTCTCACCGCGCGATGACGTCACCATTGCCACGGTGCACCTACGGATTGAGTTGGCTTGACGCTGCTCGCCGCGTCGTCGAACTACGCCGCGGTCATTCGACCACTGCAGGTGCTGGTCATGGTGATTGTTGCGCTTTTTTTTGCGCGCGTGTTGCGCGTTGCGGTCGTGGCGGCGCGTCCGGTCGACGCCGCGCCCAAGAGTGCACGACGTCGTCGCGGCGCAGCGCTCGCACTTGAGTTCATTGAACCCGAAGCGCGCGCGGGTGAGCGAGTCGACGTCGACACGGCGGTGACTATCGGGCGAAGCGGTGACTGTGACGTCTCGCTGCACGACACGTACTTGTCAACGCGTCACGCCCGCGTCGCGAATGACGAAGGTGATTTGTCGATTGAAGATTTGGGTTCGACGAACGGCACGTACGTCAATCAAGAACTCGTTCAGGGCCGCGTTCATCTTGAACGTGGAGACATCGTCCAAGTCGGTGGTGTGCTGTTTGAGGTTGTTCGTTGACGCGTTGGCGCTACGCCGCGGCGACGGACACCGGACTCGTACGCCAAAACAATCAAGATGCCGTCTACGTGGACGACCACTTGGCAATCGTGGCCGACGGCATGGGTGGTCACGCCGCTGGTGACGTCGCGGCGATGATGACCATTTCGTCGGTGCGTGAAGAGTTCGCGATGCACCCGAGCGTGGACGGACTCTTTCGCGCGATCGAGGCGGCGAATCGTGACGTGCTCGACGACGCGACGCAAAACCCCGAACACTTTGGAATGGGCACGACCGTGATCGCGATCGGTTTGACCGAGGATGCGGCGGGCGTGGCGACGCCCACCTTGGTGCACGTCGGCGATTCGCGCGCCTATCAGTTACGCGACGGGGCCCTGCGTCGACTGAGCGACGACCACAGTGTCGCAGAGGAATGGGTGCGCATGGGCCGACTAACGCCCGAAGAGGCGGCCGTGCACCCACGGCGTCACCAACTCACGCGCGGTGTGGGCGTCGAAGCGACCATCGCCGTCGACGTCTCGTCCCTCGAGGCGATACCCGGGGATCGTATTTTGCTCTGCAGCGACGGATTGTCGAATGAGCTGAGCGACGACACGTTGGCCCAACTCGCGAGCGCACCACGGCCCCTCGATGAGGCGGTGGGCGATCTCATCAGTGCGGCGAAGTTGGCGGGCGGTCGCGACAACATCTCGGCCGTGCTTCTTGAATTTTTGGACGTCGACGTGGCGGCCACGCCGATCAAGCGAACCATTTCTTCCGCCCCGGCACCGGTCGCGGCGCGGTCATCGTCCAGTAGCTTCTCGCGCCCGCGACGGCGCGTGACGTGGCGTGTGTGGGCCGTGGCCGCGATTTTTGTGGGCGTCGCGGTTGGTTTTGTGGCGATCGTGCACTGGTACGCGTACTCGACGTACTACTTGGCGAACGACGCGGGTACCGTCGCGATCTATCAAGGACAGCCCTCGGGTGTCTTGTGGTACTTGATGAGTCAACTCACCGCTCCTGACGCCCGGACGATCTCGTCGAATCCCTCGGAACCTTCCATCACGACCGCGCTCAGCGTCGTGAGTTCTATGCACCATCGTTGGCTACAACAGCGCGCCGTCGCGACGACCACCACGACGACGGTGACCACGACGACGGTGGCGGGGGGATAGCGATGTCTCGACGACTCGGCGTTCTCGCGATGGTGATTTTCGCGCTCCTCACCCTGGTAGTCCTTCAAGCCTTTAACGTGCAGTATCTGCGCGCCCCGGCGCTCAACGCGTCGCCGATTAATCCTCGCAACTCCTCGGTGGCCGCGAATTTGGCACGCGGCACGATCTACGCCGCGGACGGCAGCGTGCTGGCTGAATCGGTTCCGACGTCGCCGGGATCGTCGAACTATCGACGGATCTACCCCTATGGGTCGTTGATGTCAGGCGTTGTGGGTTTTTCCTCGCCCACGTACGGCCTGTGGGCGCTCGAAGCGCAGTACAACTCGTACTTGACCCCGCACTCACAACCTCCCTCGTCATTCGAGCAACTGCTGGCTCCGTCGTCGGGAGCCGACAGCGTGACGCTCACGATTCTGCCGGCCCTCGAGCGAGTCGCGGCGCGCTACCTGGCGGGTCAAGACGGCGCCGTCGTGGTACTTGATCCACGAAACGGCGACGTCCTCGCGATGTACTCGAATCCGACCTATAACCCAGTGCCGTTAACGTCGTTGAGCTACGCGGTTGCCTCCGCCGCGTGGAAAAAGGACACGACGAACAACGCCAATGGTTTTCCACCACTCGGTTCCGTGGCGACGCAACAGACCTTCCCACCGGGTTCGACGTTCAAGATCATTACGACCTCGGCGGTCGTGACCAAACGACCCGACCTGTTCTTAAAGCAGTACCCCGTGCACCAATACATCAATCTCCCGAATTCAAATCAGCGCTTTTACAACTTCGCGCACAGTTCGTGCGGTGGCGATATTCCCGAGATGTTGCCACCGTCGTGCGACACGGGCTTTGCGCTCGTGGGCCTCGACCTGGGCGCCAACCTTTTGGCGGCGACCGCCAACACCTTCGGGGTCAACGAGACGCCGCCGATCGACTTCCCCGGTACGGTCAAGAGTTACTTTCCTCCCGCGAGTTCGCTGGTGAACAATCTGCCCTTCGTGGCGTACTCGGCGATTGGCCAAGGCAACGTTCGCCTCACCGCGCTGCAGAACGCGATGGTCGCGGCCGCCGTGGCGAATCACGGCGTGATGATGTCGCCGCACTTCTTGAGTGAGGTCACCGGTCCCAACGGCGCGGTCGTCAAGCACTACAAGGACAGCGTGTGGAAGACCCCGCTGCAACCGAGTCAAGCGGCGCAGATTGTGCCCTTGATGGAAAACGTCGCCAAGTACGGAACGGCCGCGGGACTGTTTCCCCCGGCCGACCTCGTGGGCGCCAAAACGGGTACGTCCCAGGTCGGCAACAAGGCGAACAATACCGACGACTGGATGATTTCTTTCGCCCCGGGCAACGCGCCGACGGTCGCCGCCGCGGTAGTGCTGCCCTTTCAGCCCTCGACCCAAGAGGGCGCGACCGCCGCGGGTCCGGTCATGAAGTGTGTCATCGAGGCCGCGCTCGCGCTGCAGGCGGGCAAGCCAGCTTCGGGAACGGCGACGACGTGTCCCAGTTGACCAGAACCTGTAACAAAGCGACAGCGTAGGCTAGACCCGATATGGAGCCCGTAAACGACCCTCGTCTCTACTCCAATCGCTATAGGGTCACGCACCTGATCGCCCGCGGTGGCATGGCCCTGGTGTACCGGGCCCAGGACGAACTCTTGAACCGAGCGGTCGCGCTCAAAATCCTCTACCCCGAGCTGAGTGCCGACCCCACGTTCGTCGAACGCTTTCGTCGTGAGGCGCAGGCCGCGGCTAATCTGTCGCACCCTAATATCGTGCCGGTCTTTGACTGGGGCGAAGACGCGGGGACCTACTTCATCGTCATGGAACTGATTGAAGGAACGTCGCTCGCCGAAGTGCTTCGTAACTCGTCGACCATCACTCCCGCGCGCAGCGCACAGATTATTGCGCAGGTCGCCGCGGCACTGGGCTACGCGCACCGTAGTGGCGTCGTGCACCGCGACGTTAAACCGGGAAACATTTTGATCACGCGCGAGGGCCAAGTCAAAGTCACTGACTTTGGTATCGCACAGGCCGTCGCCAGCGAAGATCACCTCGCCGAGGCGGGATCAGTGATGGGCACCGCGACCTACTTCTCGCCCGAGCAGGCCGAGGGCGCGCCCGTCGACGGGCGAAGCGACGTCTACTCACTGGGCGTCGTGCTCTACGAAATGCTCGTGGGTCGACCACCCTTCATTGGCGAGACGCCACTCGAAGTCTCGAGTCAACACGTGCACAACGTGGTCCCGCCGCTATCGGAATTCTCCGACGCCGTGCCTCACGACCTCGAAGCAATCGTGATGGAGGCACTCGCGAAGTCGCCCGCGCAGCGTTATCAGACCTCCGACGAGTTTCGCGCCGACCTGCTGCGCTTTACCGAAGGCCAACCCGTGCACGCGACGTTGCGTGACGTTGCCTTCTTTGGCGCCGACGCCACGCGGGCGGTGCCGTCGGTCGCGGGGGGCGATCGAACCCAGGCCGTGCCCATCATGAGCGGACCGCGGCAAGACGTGCGTCGTCGACGTCGCTACGGCGCGGTCCTGCCCCTCGCCATCGCCCTCGTTCTCGTGATTGCCGCCGCGGCGGCGGGCTACTTGTTAACCCACAAGACGGTCGTGACGACGATGCCGGACCTCGTCGGTCAAACGATAACGAACGCGACGCAAACACTGTCGAACGATCACTTGCTGATCGGCAAAGTGACGCCGATCACCTCGAATAAGCCCACGGGAACGGTCATCTCTACTTCACCCCGGGCGGGCGTCAGCGTGAAGAATGGTCAGTCAGTTGAGCTCAACGTCAGTCTTGGTCAAAGTGTGACTACCGTCACCGTGCCCGACGTGACGGGGATGAGCATCGGCAGCGCCGAGAGCATGCTCCAGCAGCGCAATTTGGGTTACACGGTGAACTTCACGACGACGCCCCCGGCCAATAGCCCCGGCCCCGATACGGTGCTCTCGCAGAGTCCCTCCGGTGGATCGAAGGTTCAGTCCGGCCAGAAAGTCATCATCGTGGTGCTCGCGCCTGGTACGAAGATTCCCGTGCCCGACGTGTCGGGCGACTCCTCGGTGCAGGCGGCATCGACCTTGGGCCAGGCGGGACTCACTACCGCGCCCACCCAGCAACACCAATGTTCGAACACCGTGCCCAGCGGCGACGTCATCTCGACCCTGCCGGTCGCCGGTACGCCCGAGAGTTCGGGTACTTCGGTGATTCTCGTGACGTCTTCGGGCGTCTGTCAGGTCGTGGTACCGGGCGTCGTGGGCGACACGCAGTCGAACGCGAACTCGACCTTGACCGCCGACGGTCTGGTCGCAGCCTTTACGACGGCCGACACGTCGCTCTGCACGCCGAGTCAAAACGGCACCGTGATTAGTCAAAGCGCGGCACCGGGTTCGTCCGTTCCCTACCACACCACGATTGACCTCGCGGTCTGTCAGGGTCTTGGTAGCGGCGGAACGGGTTCGGGTTCTGGATAAACGAAAGAGTTGTGAGCACCATGGCGAAGAGCCCCGCAAAGAAAATGACCAAGAAGCAAACCGGTCGTTACGTTGACGCCGAGGTACGAGGCCGCATCACCAGGCGCCGTCCCGCGGGCGATGATCACAGTCCCTACTGGTACGGCTGGCTCATCTTGGACCTGTTGGCCTTTGGCATGATCGTAATTTTGGGCAACTATCTCCAGGTCTTGCCTGGTTCGGCGTCCGCGTGGTACTTGGCGCTGGGGCTGGTGACGATGTTTAGTGGCTTTTACCTCGCCACGCGCTATCGCTGAGGTCCTAGCCCAGACGCTCCAAGATGGTGGCGTTCGCCAGTCCGCCGCCTTCGCACATCGTCAGCAGTCCGTAGCGCCCATTGGTGCGCTCGAGTTCGTTCAGTAACGTCGCGCACAGCTTGGCTCCCGACGCGCCGAGTGGATGGCCGAGCGCGATTGCGCCGCCGTTGACGTTGACCTTCGCCATATCGGCGCGGTGTTCTTTCTGCCACGCGAGCACGACTGACGCGAAGGCTTCGTTGATCTCCACGAGGTCGATGTCGTCGAGGGTGAGCCCGGAGCGCTCGAGAATTTTCGTCGTAGCGGGAATGGGACCGGTCAGCATCGTGACGGGGTCAACGCCGGCGAGGGCGAAGGAGTGAAAGCGCGCGCGCGGCGTGTAGCCCAGTGCACGGGCGCGTTCCTCACTCATGATCAAGACCGCCGAGGCGCCGTCGGTGATCTGCGAGGAGTTGCCGGCCGTGACCTTACCGCCCTCTTTAAAGGCGGGCTTTAAGTTCGCCAGCGCCTCGACACTCGAGTCGGGTCGAATGCCTTCGTCGCTACGCAGTAGCTCGTCGGTCACGTTCCCCTCGTCGTCGCGCACGAAGACCGGCACGATCTCGTTCTCGAAGCGCCCCTCCGCGGTCGCGCGCGCGGCGCGACGGTGACTCTCGACCGAGAAGGCGTCAAGTTCCTCGCGCGTGATGCCCCACTGGTCGGCGATCATCTCTGCGCCAATGCCTTGATTCTTTAGTCCACCCACTGGTTCGTAGCGCGCTTGAACGCGCGGTCCAAAGGGAAAACCGGCGCCTTGGCCCATGGACGAACCCATCGCAACTCTCGTCATAACTTCGACTCCCGCCGCGACGACGACGTCGTAGGCGCCCGACATCACGCCCTGG
>NCBD01000021.1 GCA_002255315.1 Actinobacteria bacterium 21-64-8
GGTTCCGGGCCCTTTAGAAGTCCTGGTCATAACTAAGTCGCGGAAGTCCCCCGGGAGCAGTAATTTCGAGCGAGCCTCCACAGTTTGTTCGCCACCTACGACGTCCATCAGCCCATGCCGTGTGTTCTGAGTGCTTTTGCCAGACGTTCCGAGACGAAACTATTTTGGTCGCTCCTCGTGCCAAAGCGGATGCGCGCCAAAGTCGAGTCACAACCCTGACGAACGCTGGGCGGGCGCCGTGCCCTTACTTCTTGGCAGGGTGCTTGGTATGAATCCACAAAGATGGTGAGGACGTGATGCAGTGAAGCAGCGAGAGGAGAGTGGTCTACTCGAAAAAAAGGGCGCAGCGTATTGGGTCGCAATATCGAGTCGACTGATTTCGAAACTTTTATACGAACGCCGAGACAGTTTTGTGTACTTCGCGAAGCACTACGATGACGAATCCGTCGTCCAATTACATGAATCAGGAATTCGTGATTTTTGCAGGTAATGGGATTGAAATCGCCTTGCCGCTGGACCGCGAGCGAGAGACTGTGTGGGCTTCCCAAGCCCAAATTGTAGACCTCTTCGGTCTCAATGTGTCGAGCGTGTCCCGACACATCAGTAACGTTCTTCGTGATGGAGAGGTGAATCGAGAAAGCAATTTGCAAAAAGTGCAAATTGCTTCTGCAGCCCGCCCGGTGACGTACTTCAGCCTCGACGTCATACTTGCCGTGGGTTACCGCGCCAACTCGGGCCGTGCCGTCCAGTTCCGCCGCTGAGCCAACATGGTACTCAAAGACTATTTACTTAAAGGTATCTCCCTCCGTAATCGGCGCCTAGAGCAACTTGAGTCAGTTGTGCGGATTCTCTCCCGCACAGAAGATGAACTCGTTTCTGGAGTCGCCGACGTACTGGCCAGCTACGTACCTGGCTTACGGCTACTTCGCGAATACGACGAAGCCCAAGAGCGAGTTTCGACAATCCGAAGCGATGGACCATGAAGTATTGCCCGACGTACGCACGCTGTTCAGGATTCTCGACGTGTTCGAGTCTCATCAGCCGGCCAGCCGTCAGCATCGAACTCTTTTCTAAACGTTCTCAAGTGGGGACTGACCTTTCGAGGACTACACGCCACGTTCAAAGCTTCAAGTTACCCACGAGATCCCGAAGCCTCCCCAAAATCATTACCTATTCAGCGCTGCGATTTACGTAGGTGATTCTGCCGGAACCGCGTATCGACACCGGGCACGCGCTGTCTCAGCGCTTGGACGTCGGCTTCGACTTCTTCACGTTTGCTTCGATGAGGTTGGCCGGAAGCAGCGTGCCGTCGCACACGTCGTGAGCCACCTTGGAGAGACCGAGATTGTTGTTTCGAGCGTACGCGCGAATTTGCTGAAACGCCGCTTCAATGTCGCCCTCGAGAGACTGACTCATAATGCCCTTTGCTTGCTCAATAACGATTCGGCTCTCGAGAGCGGTCGTGAGGTGCTCGCTCAATTTTGTGGCATCAAATGCAAGTTGGGACTCGAAGATAGCGATTGTCGCGATGTCAGCCATATCTTGCACGAGAGCCAAGTCGTGATCGCCAAGCCAGCGTTCGTTCGAGGCAATGCAATTGAGAACGCCGATAGTCTTTTCTTCGAGTCGCATGGGGATGCAGTGCATCGTTGAAAATCCCTGTTCAATTGCTCGTGCGCTCAACTTGGGCCACTGAGTATTGCCCACCTCAAACAGATGATTCGAAATGGGTCCGTTGTTGAAGCACTCAGCGCTGGGACCTTCTTCTAACTGAAGCTCAAACAGTTCCAGCATTCGAGGAGATTCATTGGATGAGGCCACCAACTGCAGTAGTCCTTCCGAGGTGTGTAACATAACCCCCGCGAGGTCCACGTGAGCGTCTTCAACACACTGGAGACACAGCATCAGCGAAACGTCAAAGATGTCAAGATCTTGGTGGTCGCCTTTGGGCAGCACAACCTGGATGGGCTCCTGGGGAGTTTTAGACGTCAATTTCGCCACCTCGAATCGGCCTGGGTTTCCTGGAAACGTCCGAGTTTGGCTCTTTCGGGCCCACTTGGCTTGGTCTGCGCCACAATACTCGGCCTTGACTTTGGTGGGGAGGCGGTCACGGACTTCGCCATCTAGCAGTTGGAGTTGAACCACGAAGCCGACGCGCAGGTCGCGACTTCGAGGTCGTCGAGACACCCGACTATCGGCGAACTGCGTCGATGGCTTCGTTGGACATTCTTATAAGGTGCAAGGGATCGACGCATTGACGGAGGTGGGGTACCTTTTCAGTGGTCGCCTTCTCGAAGGCGAGTCCCATATCCAGGCTGATGGCTTCGAGTTTGGCGACTCGCACCGGCGTCGTGCCTTTGATTGATTAATCCGAACCGCTCGCGGAGTGCGTGTCGTTAGTGAGCATGTTGTATCTATCGACAAGTTAGTTCGCACCCCGAAAATCTGCACCAGCGGCGTTCGTGATCTCATCAACATCGCGCAGAGGGCGTGAACAAGATCGAGCCCGAACTCATCGTTGAGCGTTGACGTCTTGTCTAACGTCGGTACGTCGAACTTGATTGATTTTTACCAACGTGGACGCAATCCGGTGCGGCCTAATCAACGCACCCCAGTAACTCGTCGATCAAGCGACGCACTCGAAGTTCAATGTTGTCACGTATTGGACGCACGACGTCGAGTGATTGGCCAGCCGGATCGGCCAAGTCCCAGTCGAGATAGCGCTTGCCCGGGTACACGGGACACGCATCTCCGCAACCCATCGTCACGATGACGTCGGCGCGACGACCTACGTCGTCGGTCAAAATGTGTGGCGTCTCGTTTGAGATGTCAATGCCCTTTTCGAGCATGGCCGCAACGACCGCCGGGTTCAGCGTCTCGCCGGGCGCTGAGCCCGCCGAATACACCACGACTCGCTCTGCCCCAATCGTGCGTGCGAAGGCGGCGGCCATCTGTGAGCGTCCCGCGTTGTGCACACAGAGAAAGAGAATTTCGGGACGAGGGTTCATCGAGTTAGCTCAGACGTTTCTTCAGACCCGTACCAGCGACGCTTTGCCCACAGCGACACGTACACCAGACCCACGAGTGCGGGGACCTCGATCAATGGACCCACGACACCGGCCAATGCTTCGCCACTCGTCACCCCAAAGACCCCAATCGCCACGGCAATCGCCAGTTCAAAGTTATTACCCGCGGCGGTAAAGGCCAAGGTCGCGGTTCGGTCGTAAGGAAGCCCAAGGACTCGTCCGAGAGCGAACGACCCGAACCACATGAGTGCGAAATAACACATCAGCGGCGCGGCAATGCGCGCCACGTCGCCGGGGCGCGCACTAATAGTGTGACCCTGGAGAGCGAAGAGAATCACGATGGTAAAGAGCAGACCGTAGAGGGCAAATGGGGCGAGCCGCGGTAGAAACTTCGTTTCGTACCACTCGCGGCCGCGACGTCGTTCGCCCAGCGTTCGCGTGAGGTAACCCGCGACGAGAGGAATGCCGAGGAAGACGGCGACCGTTTCAGCGATACGACCGATAGAGAAACGTAGACCAACGGTGCTCAGGCCAAGCCAACCCGGCAGCACCTTCAGATAGAAGTAGCCGAGCAGTGCGAAGGCGAGGATTTGAAACAGCGAATTGATCGCGACGAGTACGGCGCCCGCTTCTCGGTGGCCGCCTGAAAGATCATTCCAAATCAGCACCATGGCAATGCAACGCGCGAGGCCCACGATAATTAGTCCCGTGCGATATGTCGGTAGATCAGGCAACCACAGCCACGCCAAGGCAAACATGACCGCGGGACCAATCACCCAGTTCAAAATGAGGGAGGTGACCATCAGCTTTCGATCACGCGTCACCGTTCCCAATTGGTCGTAGCGCACTCTCGCGAGCACGGGATACATCATCACTAAGAGTCCAATAAAGATGGGCAGCGACGTACCAGTTGTCACTTGCACCGCGTTCAAGTGGCGATTGAGGCTCGGCATGAGTCGACCAAGACCAATGCCAACTGCCATCGCCGCCACGATCCACACGGGCAATAACCGATCGAGAAATGACAGTCGCGCGACGACGGTCGAGCTCGAGGTTTCGGTGTCTGTGTGGATGGAATCTGTACTGGTCACGATGGCGTCAGAGTTACGTGGTCTGCAATGCTCAGCAGCACGCCGACGCGGGGTAGGTTGCGTCCACGCAGCACTCAGAGTCGCTCGTCACCACAATCGGTTCGCTCGCGTCGGCGAGCACCGTGTAGGTCTCCCACCGCGCACCGTCGGGACCGTGGACCCACACTTTGTCCTGGAGCGCGTGACAACAAACGGTGCCATCTTCGACCTCAGTTTCCAGACCCTGGCTCGCGAAGTAGCGCGTCGCCGCGACGACTTCGTTCGTCGAAAAGACCTCGACGCCCAGGTGATTAATGGAGCCGGGCTTCTGCTCGTTCTCAAAGAGCACCAACTTCAGCGGCGGTTCGGCGATGGCGAAATTCGCGTAGCCAGGACGAACCTTCGCGGGTGGAGTGTTGAAGTACTTGGTATAGAACGCGATGGATTCCTCGAGATTCGACACATTCAAGGCCAGTTGCAATCGCGACACGGTGATCTCCCCATATTGACATTCGTCAATTGAAACGATAGCCGTTACATTGATGATTGTCAATGATACTCTTGGTTCGTGTCACCTCCGAAGACCATCTCGCTCAACGAGCAAATCGTCACTTGCTGCAGTCCCTTGGCCCTTAATGCACTTTCTGAATTGGAAGCCGGTGATTTAGCGCAGATCTTTGGAGCGTTGAGCGATCCCATTCGTTTACGCATGCTCTCGCTCATTGCGTCTCAAGTTGAAGTCTGTAGTTGTTCCCTTGAAGCACCACTGGGTAAGAGCCAACCAACCATCTCTCATCACACGAGGATTCTCGCCGAAGCGGGCCTCATCGTCGGCGAAAAAAGGGGCCGCTGGACCTGGTGGCGAGTGGTACCCGGTCGGCTCGAAGTCGTTGCACGAGTACTAGCCCCATAAAGCCAAAGGCCCCACACACTACGTTGGATCAGTTGACGACGGCGAAGACTTCTCGGGTTACTGCACGCTGACCAGTGTGCCAATTGGCGTGCGCGGCCATATTGACGCCGCACTACTAAAGGTCATCTCAACGCACCCCAGGCTTTGGGGGTAGCCGTACGACGAACGGATAAATCCGTGCAGTGCGTCGCCACCGTTGAAGTACGACACCCACGGAATCCCCGTGTCGTGATAGTGGGTGCCGTTGGGATTGGTTCCCGACATGGTGGTTGTCGTGTAGCGCAGGTACACGGGATAGGTACCGTTTGCCGTCGGAGCGGCCGCGATGCCCGTGTTCACCAGTGCGGTGTAAACCAGCGCGTTATTGGCGTAGAGCTTGGCGGTTTCAGGGAGTGACTTGCTGACGTAGACGTAGTTGTACGTGGCGGGATCAAACTGATGTCCGACGACTGCTTGAAAGAGTGTCCGCCACGTCGCGCCGTCAATGTTGCCCGTCGTCGCCAGGCCGTGGACCGATTGAAATCGCATCAGTGCACCGCGCACGATGACGTTGTTCGAGCCCACACTCCACTGGCTTCGCAGCACCCGTGGCAGCGCGTTAAAGCGCCAGTGAAAGGTGCCCGGCACCAACTTCGTGAAAATCACGAGGTGGGCTTTCCGAGGCGAACTTGGCACCGTCGTCGTCGTGGTCGGTGGTGTCGTCGTCGACGTGGTCGTCGTACTTGTTGGCACCGTCGTCGTCGTGGTCGGTGGTGTCGTCGTTGACGTGGTCGTCGTGGTGGTTGTGGTGGTCGTCGTGGTCGTGGTAATCGGCGGCTTACTCGTCAACATGGGAATAAAGGACACCGGAAGATAGCGAAGTTGAGCCAAAAACTGATCCTCCAGCCTGACGGAAAAGCCTGGTACGGCGCGGGATTTCGCCCCAAGAGCGACCGTGGATAACGAAAGCGTTCCAACCACCAACGTCCCAGCCGCGACCACACAGCGTGTCCAAGTGTGGTTTCTCGTCATTCCTAGAGTTTAGGGTGCGACTGCACCAGTATTTACTTCATGGCCGTGCGGCGATGCATTTGAAGCCAAGCCTGGATACCGCGTGCGACCGAGCACCAGTACATTGAGTTCATGAATCCCTCCAAAGTGACGTGGAGGCTTCCAATGGTGACCCTGGCGCTCGCGGTGGGCGGCCTATCGCTCAGCCCCTTAGCGGACCCGGGTCTGGCTAGCGCCAATACGACGACAACCACCACTAGTGGCCCGACAACATCGACGACAAGTACCACAACGACATCGACCACCACCACGACGATGGCCACGACGACCACCAGCACGACGACGACCGTGCCGACTACTCGCACGCAGACCAATTTGGTCTGGCCCTCGATGGGCAGCGCGGCGTTCGCAATTCCCCAACTCCAAGTCGGAGCCGCCTCTCCAAGTCAACGACCACTGCCCATCGCGAGCCTCACCAAAATGATGACGATGTGGATCGTGCTCCACGAATATCCAATTTCGAATTCCAACTTGGGGGCGTGCGAAACGGTAAACGCGCACGACATGGTCCTCTATCGCCAGGACGTGGCCCAGCAGCAGTCTCTCGTCCAAATCGCGAAGAATCAACACATCTGTGAACGCACGCTGCTTCGTGGCATCATCGTGCACTCCGCCGGCGATTACGCCCAACTGTTAGCGCAGCTGACCCACTTGAGCACTCCTCAGTTCGTCGCGTTGATGAACCGTGACGCGGCGAAGCTCGGCATGCTCCACACGCACTACGTCGATGAGACCGGCATTGGCAACGGCGACGTCTCAACGGCGCAAGATCAAACGATACTCACGGTGGCGCTGATGACGAATGAACCGGTCGTGCGCAGTATCGCTGTGCTCACGAGGGTGTGGCTTCCCGTCCAGGGAGTCGTCGGCACCTTCACGCCTGACCTCGGTGTCGATGGGGTGGTTGGTGTGAAGTCGGGCTACACATACGCAGCGGGAGGCTGTGACGCGATGGCCGTCAATTTGAAACTCGGCGCAGCGACCATCACGACCTACATCGTCGTCTTGGGTCAACAGTCAAGCAGCGCCTTGGCGCTCTCGGGGCAGGTCGCGCTCGCGCTGTACCACTCGCTTCGCCCCTCGATCGCTCGCGTCGTCACGCCTACGGGGGTTCACGTTGAGTGGGTTGGTTCAACGAGCGACCTCGTCGGCACCACCTCATCTTCGCCCTCGTAAACGGGCCCTGACGCGCAGTCCGGGCCCGACACGGAAGCGTGACGTAGAGACGTCGTGGTCACGGTGCGTCAAACGAGTAGGGGACGACGGCACCGGGCGTGCACGTCGCTAACCTGACGGTCCCGTGGCAATTCTCGTTGATCTTCAAGGCGTCACCGTTCGCGGTGCGGAGCGACCAATCCTCACCGACGTCAACCTCACCGTCGCCACCGGCGACCGTGTAGGAGTGGTCGGAATTAATGGGGTCGGCAAATCAACCCTGCTCAAAGTGATCGCCGGACGGCTCACGCCCGATTCGGGCGACGTTCGCCGTGGACGCGACGTCGACGTGGGTTATTTGGAACAGATTCCGGTGCTCGCACCGGGTACCGTGCGCGACGTTCTCGGACCGGGATGGCAGAGTGACGCCGTCCTTGACCGCCTCGGCATGCTCAACGCAATCGACGACCAGACGACCGAGTTGTCGGGGGGTCAACTCAAGCGCGTCGCGCTGGCACAACTCTTTGGACAGAGCCACGACGTCGTGGTGCTCGACGAACCAACGAACCACCTCGATCTCGACGCTATTCGCTGGCTCGAGAGTCAGTTGCAACGCTTTCGCGGGGCCGTCGTACTGGTCAGTCACGATCGCTACTTGCTCGATCAAGTCACGACACGCATGGTGGAGATCGATCGCGGTACCACGTATGTCCACGCCGGAGGCTACGCCCGTTTACTCGAAGCCCAAGTCGAGCGCGACGAGCGCGCCGCCTCAGCAGAGCAGACGCGACGAAATCTCGCGCGCACGGAACTCGCGTGGTTGCGTCGCGGACCAAAGGCACGCTCGACCAAGCCCCAGGCGCGTATCGACGCGGCCGAGCGACTCCTCGCGTCGCATGGCGACGCGCCGGCGCGCGCAGGCGTCCTCGATCTACGCGTCGACACTCCCCGACTAGGGGCCACCGTCATCAAAGCCCACCACGTGTCGTTCTCCTACCCCAATGGCCACCAGGTCCTTGGCGCGGTTGATCTCGAACTTGGTCCAGGCGACCGTATTGGCATCGTGGGTGCGAACGGTTCAGGAAAGTCGACGCTCGTTCATCTCCTAGCGGGTCGTAGCAAACCGAGTACGGGCACGATCAAATATGGTCCCACCGTCGTCACGTCCTACTTCGAGCAACACGATGGCGATCTCAATCTGGACGCCACCGTCCAAGAACTGGTCGCCGGACCTCACGGGGTACCGGGCTCACCCGAGGACCTGGCGTTGATGCGTAAGTTCTGGTTTAGCGGCGCGTTGCCGATGAGTAGGGCTAAGGACCTATCGGGTGGCGAACGCAGGCGTCTGCAGTTGCTGCTGGCGCTCACGACCCGACCCAACGTACTGTTTCTCGACGAACCGACGAACGATTTAGACCTCGAAACGATTCGATTGCTCGAGGAATTCCTGCGCCAGTGGCCGGGCACGCTGGTGGTCGTGTCCCACGACCGAACCTTCTTGAGTCGAACCACTGATCGCCTCCTTCAAGTGCATGACGACGGCACGATTGCCGACGTGCCCGGAGGTATTGACGCCTGGATTATCAGCTACAGCGGCGCCGCGTCACCGGCGAAGGCCCCACAGGGTGCAGACGCGACGTCGTCGATCAGTGCCGGTCGTCTCTTGCGCGACGCCGAAAAAGAGATGACGCGACTCGAACGGCGCCGCGCCACTCTTCAACAACAACTCCTGAGCGCGACCGACCACCTCGAGCTCGTGAAGCTCGGCGACGAATTGAACGCGGTGCGCCGCCAATTGACCGTCGCCGAAGAGGCGTGGCTCGCGATGCTCGATTGAGGATCGACCCCGCCCATGGGCGCCGCGAACATGTCGGGCGAGTTGTAATCGACTAGTCGCGCAGAAACGCTACGAGTTCATCGCGTAACGTGGCGCGATTTCTCGACGCGACCGCCACGTTCACGTCCATCATGTCGAGCAACTGCTGGACCTGCTGTTGGCCGACGGGCATCGGATGGCCCTCGTGAAATACTCGCACCTCGTGCGCGAGTGCCGCGTCAGTAAAGCTCGCAATTCCCCCGACGAAGCTTGGATGCGCGATTGAGGGAAAACGCTCCAGCGCTTCGTCCATGCGAGCGACCGCCAGACGCCACACTTGAGCGCCGGCGTCACGATTTTGAATGAGTGCCCCCACCAAATACGGGGCGTCTTGCGTGCGCACCTCACTAAAGGCGCGCGCTAGGGCGGCGACCGGAACGCGGGGGTCCCCCGAATTAACACTCGCGTACAGGTAGCGCTGCTCTTCTTGGGGCGAACTCGCCGAAGCGCGCCGTTGCTCGCAGACGTCGTCATCGCCGAGGCGCCCCTGGGCCATCGTGATCGACACCACGGCGTTGGCCAAGTTCCCACTCACCTCGCCTCGGTCAAAACGTCGGACTGCTTCGGCAATGATTGCTTCGTCGCGACCTTGGTGGCCGAGCACGCCGATCACGAGGGCACGCAGCTCGCTGGCCTGGGAGGACTCACCTTCACAAGGCTCCCAGCCGAGGCGCGCGAACGTCGGCGCGTAGAGCGATTGAACGACGTCGCGCAAAATTAGGCGACCCTCTTCATCAAGGATTCGATCGGCGAGTCCCACGGCGCGGCCAATCAACTCCCACGCCGAAGGTTCATCAAAGTTGGACATCCCACGAGCGAGTGTGAAGAGGTCCGAGAAGCTCGAGCGACCCACCAGAATCGATGACCAGGTGTCCGCGAGTACGACCGCGCGCTCGAGCGCGTCGAGATCGCCCAGGCGCGTCGAGAGTGCCCGCAGCTGCTCGGAGGCGTAGGCCGTGCGGAAAAAGCCCCATCCGCCCCCGTTCACGATGGTCGT
>NCBD01000022.1 GCA_002255315.1 Actinobacteria bacterium 21-64-8
GCGAATAAGGCGCTCATGGCCGACTGCGGTACCGAACTGGCGCGCTTGGCCCACGACAACCGCGCCGATCTGTTCTACGAGGCCGCCGTCGGTGGCGCCATACCAATTCTTCGTGCGTTGCGTACGTCGCTCGCGGGTGAGCGGATTCATCGCGTCATCGGCATCGTCAACGGCACGACCAATTTCATTCTCTCCAAGATGTCCGACGAAGGCAGTACCTACGAGGATGCGCTCGCTGAAGCGCAGTCGCTCGGCTACGCCGAAACCGACCCGAGCGCCGACGTCGAGGCGCACGACGCCGCGGCCAAGGTCCAGATCCTGTCGTCGTTGGCCTTTGGAACGCCACTCGTCGGTGAAGCAATCGCCCGAGAGGGCATCACCTCGGTTCGCAGCATTGACGTGGAGTTCGCGCGTCGCACGGGCTACGTGATCAAGCTCTTGGGCATCGCCGAACGCATTGGCGAGCACGGCGTGTCACGTCGCGCTCACCCGACGCTAGTACCGCGCACGCATCCACTCGCGGCGGTGCACGGCGTCATGAACGCCGTCTTTGTCGAGGGTGACCAAAGTGGCCCACTGATGTGGCTGGGACCGGGGGCCGGTGGGGGACCCACCGCCACGGCGGTGCTCGGCGACGTCCTCGACGCCGCTCGCAATCGCGTCGCGAAGCGCCACGACGTCCCCTTTACGGTCGACGACCGGCTCTACGCCGTCGACGAAGGTTCGGTTTCGAGTATTTACTACGTCAGCGTCGACGTGCTCGATCGCCCCGGGGTTCTAGCCGCGGTCGCGAGCGTCTTTGGGCGACACGGGGTCTCGATTCAATCGATGGATCAGTCAGGTTTTGGCGACGAGGCCCGCCTGTCGTTTTTGACGCACCACGCTCGAAACGTGGACGTGCGAGCGACGCTCGATGAACTCGCGACGCTGGAGGCGGTCGACTCCATTGGCGCCTGCCTGCACGTACTAGACGGAGGAAACTAATGGTGGGTTGGCGCGGACTACTCCACGAGTACGCCGAGTGGTTCAATCTCGACGGCGTCGACGAGGTCGTGACGCTCCAGGAGGGCAATACCCCCTTGCTGCGCGCGGCGCGACTCTCAGAGCGCCTCAGCGCCGACGTCTGGCTGAAGTACGAAGGCATGAATCCGTCGGGCTCGTTTAAAGATCGCGGTATGACCATGGCAATCACGAAGGCTCGCGCCGCCGGAGCGACCAAGGTCATCTGTGGCTCAACGGGTAACACCTCCGCCGCGGCCGCGGCCTACGCCGCAAAGGCCGGTATGGAGTGCGTCGTCTTGGTGCCCGAAGGCAAGATCGCACTGGGCAAGTTGGCCCAGGCGATGGTCTACGGTGCCACGGTGCTCCAGATCCGGGGCAACTTTGATCAAGCGCTCAATCTCGCGCGCGAGTTGACCCAGTACTTGCCCATCACCATCGTCAACTCCATCAATCCCGACCGGATTGAGGGGCAAAAGACGGGGGCCTTCGAAATCGTCGACGTCCTCGGGCGAGCGCCCGACATCTTGTCGATCCCCGTCGGCAACGCGGGCAACATCACCGCCTACTGGCGAGGTTTCACGCAGTACCACTTGCACGGCAAAGCATCCACGCTGCCCAAGATGTGGGGCTTTCAAGCGGCGGGCGCTGCGCCGATCGTGCTCGGTCATCCCGTCGAGAACCCCGAGACGATCGCCACGGCGATCCGCATTGGTAATCCCGCGAGCTGGGTGCCCGCGCTCGAAGTCATTCACGAGTCGCTCGGCGACATTCGCGCGGTCACCGACGACGAAATCATTGACGCCTATAAGTACGTCGCGCGCTACGAATCGGTGTTCTGTGAACCGGCCTCGGCCGCGTCGGTGGCGGGGCTCTTAAAGTACGGCGTGCCCGAAGGTTCAACGGTCGTGTGTGTGCTCACCGGTAACGGCCTGAAAGATCCCGATACCGCGGTCTCGACCGGCGGCACCCCCGAAGTAGTCGACGCCACCCTCCAAGCGCTTCTGACAACTTTAGGTTGATGCTTGACGAGGTCGATTTAGCGGCTACACTCAACTTTGTCGTTAGTTCGGCGTCGCCGCCGTACGGAACTTCTTTCCCGACGACGTTTCTCTTTATTTTTCTCCGCCCCACTTTTTTGCGGGTGGCGAGAAAGGATAATAAATGGCTCTTAAGCCCTCCCCGGACCGCTCTGACCTTGAATCAAAGAGTCGCGAGGACCTCCAAACCATTGCCAAAGTCAAGGGCGTTGAGGTGGCCGCCCGGGCCAGTAAGGCTGCCCTCATCGAAGCAATCATGAGTGGCGGCGCCCCCGCCTCACCCGCTCCCGCTACCTCTTCCGCCGCGCCCGCCTCGCGCGCGGTGCGCTCACGACGCGTGGTCGCCACGCCCGATGACGACTTCGATGAACTGCTCAATGAGTTCGCCGCCGAGGCCCCGACCCACACGCCGGCTCCCGCGGTCAGTGCGTCGGCGCCGATCAGCGAGCAGAACCCGGTGAACCACTCGAATGGTGACGGCGCCGAACGTGGCGCTCGTCAGTTCAGTTCGAATCAGGGTCAGGCGCGACCCGAACGCCAGCCCCGCGACTTTTCCGACGCCGGTGGTCGAAACGCAAATAACAACAACCGCCGCAACCGCCGTAATCGCAATGGCCGTGAACGTTTCGCCGGTGAGGCGATGCCCAACGCCGATCAGCCCTACAACGGCGAGCTGCTCGAGGTCGAAGGACTCTTAGACCTGCGCGACGACGGTTACGGTTTCTTGCGCACGCGAGGCTTTCACTCGAGTTCGGGGGACGTCTACGTCTCCATTAACCAGGTTCGCCGGTACCACTTGCGCAAGGGTGACTCGATCACCGGCGCCTACCGCCCGGCCCAGTCCAACGAGAAGTATCCCGCCTTGTTACGCGTCGACACGGTCGCGGGCGTTGACCCCGAGGTCGCGCGCCTGCGCCCACGTTTTGAAGACCTCACGCCCCTGTTTCCCGACGAGAAGCTCAAGCTCGAAACGATCGACGGCAAGTCGGACCTCACGCCGCGCATCGTGGACCTACTTTCACCCATCGGTAAGGGCCAGCGCGGCCTCATCGTCTCACCGCCCAAGGCCGGTAAGACCACGGTGATGAAGCAGATTGCCCAATCGATTGAGGCCAACAACCCCGAAGTGCACTTGATGGTGCTGCTCGTCGACGAACGTCCTGAGGAGGTCACCGACATGCGTCGCAGCGTGCGCGGTGAAGTCATCTCGTCGACCTTTGACCGTCCCGCCGAAGAGCACACGCACGTCGCCGAGTTGTGCATCGAACGCGCGAAGCGCCTCGTCGAACAGGGCCGTGACGTCGTGATTATGCTCGACGGCATTACGCGCCTCGCGCGCGCTTACAACCTCGCCGCACCCGCGACGGGGCGCATCATGAGTGGTGGCGTGGACTCGGGGGCGCTCTATCCGCCCAAGAAGTTCTTTGGCGCGGCGCGCAACATTGAAGAGGGTGGCTCACTGACCATTCTCGCCAGCGCCCTCGTCGAAACGGGCTCGAAGATGGACGAAGTCATCTTCGAAGAGTTCAAGGGAACGGGCAATATGGAGCTCAAGCTCGACCGCCGTCTCTCCGAGCGTCGGCTCTACCCGGCCATTGACGTCAACGCCTCGTCGACGCGCCACGAAGAGCTCCTCTTTCCTCGCGACGTCTTGCCCCAGGTCTGGAAGCTTCGCCGAGTCCTCAACGGACTCGCCGCCGAGGGCCGCGACGCGGCCGGTCTCGAGCTTTTGATCGACAAGTTGCGCACGACGCGCTCGAACGACGAGTTCTTGGCCGAGATCGCCCGGGGCCCGGCGCCGACGAGTTGATTTACCACTAAACTCTCTCTTCGCACCAAGGAGACACATGCAAACCGAAATTCACCCCCAGTACGGCGAAGCGACCGTGAAGTGTTCGTGCGGTAATACCTTTACGACGAAGTCGACCAAGGCGTCGATGACCGTGGAACTCTGCAACGAGTGCCACCCCTTCTTTACCGGCAAGCAGAAGCTCGTCGACACCGGTGGTCGCGTCGAGCGCTTTCAGCGTCGCTACGCCCAAAAGACCAAGGGCCGCGCGCCGAAGGCTTAGGCCTTCTTCCGCGGCGACTGTTGCGTGCGCTCTCTCGACGAGACGCTGGGCGTCCTCGCCGACGAACTCCACTCGGTGGAGGCCGCCCTCTCTGAACCCGACGTCGCGAGTGACCTCACGCGCCTGCGCGACCTGTCGCGCCGTCACAAGGAGCTCGCCGAGATCAACGCCGCCTGGACCGAGTTGACCGCAGCGCGCGAGGACCTCGCGACCGCGCGCGAGATGTTCAACGCCACCGACGGCGACGACCGCGAGCAGTGGCGACAAGAAGTCAACGACGCCGAAGCGCGCCTACCCGCGCTCGAAGCGACCCTCGAAACGCTGCTCTTGCCCCACGACCCCAACGAAGGTCGTAACGTCATCCTGGAGATTCGCGGCGCCGAGGGGGGCGAGGAGGCCAATCTCTTCGCGGCCGACCTCGCCGAGATGTACCGGCGCTACGCCGCGATGCGCGGCTGGAAGGTCGAAGTGCTCGAAGAGCGCCAGTCCGAACAGGGCGGCCTCGACGAAGTCACGTTCCTCATCAAGGGCGACGACGCGTGGAGCCGGTTCGAACACGAAGCCGGCGTGCACCGCGTCCAACGGGTGCCGGTCACCGAAGCGAAGGGTCGAGTGCACACTTCTTCGGCGACCGTGTCGGTGCTGCCCGAAGCCGAAGAGGTCGACGTCGACATCAACCCCAATGACTTAAAAATTGACGTCTATCGTTCCTCGGGTCCCGGGGGTCAGAGCGTCAATACGACCGACTCGGCGGTGCGCATTACGCACCTGCCCACCGGCATTGTCGTGTCGATGCAAGACGAGAAGAGCCAGATTCAAAACCGCGCCAAGGCCCTCATCGTGCTGCGAGCGCGTCTGTTAAAGGCCGCCCAAGACGCTCAGGCGAACGAACTGGGTGACCTCAAGCGCTCCCAGCTCGGCAGTGGGGGCCGCAGTGAGAAGATTCGCACGTATAACTTCAAAGAAAATCGAGTGACCGACCACCGCATCAACCTCACCACGTACACGCTTGACGCCGTGTTAGGTGGCGACCTCGATCCCTACGTCGACGCGCTGCTGGCCGACAAGCGTGCGCGCCAACTGGCTGAGAGTGACGGACGCTAGAACCGCCCTGCGCGAGGAGTTGGTCGCCCAGGGACTCGAGCCCCGCGAGGCGCGCTGGCTGCTGGAGGAGTACTTCCTCGGCGATGATCCCGCCGCGACGAGCGCCGTGCGAGGGGCCGCCGCGCGACGCCTGAAGGGTGAGCCACTGCAGTACGTCCTGGGCCACTGGCCCTTTCGCGGACTCGATCTCGACGTCGACGAGCGCGTCTTAATCCCTCGACCCGAAACCGAAGAGCTCGTCACGCTCGCCCTGGACGAACTCGCGGCGCGCGATTGCGCCACACCCTTGATCGTCGATCTGGGTTGTGGCTCGGGCGCCATCGGACTTTCCTTACTCGACGAACTCGCTCGCCGAGGCGTGCGCGCGAACCTCGTCGCGCTCGACGTTTCGCTCGACGCACTCGCCGTGGCTCGCCGCAACGCCTTGAAGCATCGCTTGGAACGCGTCTCGTTCGTGCACTCGTCGTGGTTCGACGACCTTGATCGTTCACTGCGCGGACGGGTCGATCTGCTCGTCGCTAACCCGCCCTACGTGGGTCAGCGAGAGTACGAGACGCTCGAGCCCGTGCTCGACTTTGAACCGCGAGTCGCGTTGGTCGCGCCCGACGAAGGAGCGATTGAGGGCTTCGCGGACGTGGCCCACGTCATTGGCGCGGCGCCCGCGTGGCTGGCGCCTCGGGGAACTTTGGTGGTGGAACACGGCGAACGTCACGGACTGGCCGCACTGGCCGCGGCGCGGCGAGCGGGGTTTCGTCACTGCCGTGACGTGACTGATCTCGCGGGCAAAGATCGCGTGCTGGTGGCGACGACGTGACCAAGCGGCTCTCGCTCGACGAGACCATCGACGCGCTCGAACGCGGACGCGTCGTCGCGCTCCCGACCGACACCGTGTACGGAGTCGCCGCATCGATTCGCGAGCGCACCGCCGTCGCGGGGCTCTTCGCGCTGAAGCGTCGCCCGAACGACGTTGCGCTGCCCGTGATGATTGAGAGCGTGGCTGCGCTCGAAAAACTCGGCGTGAGCTTCGACGAACGCGCCACGCGGCTCGCGGATGTTTTTTGGCCCGGGGCGCTCACGATTGTGGTGCCCGCGCCGTCGGCGCTGGCGCGCTCGGTGGGCTCGAGCGTTGACTCGGTTGGCTTTCGCGTGCCCGACGACGAGGCGCTACGCGCGTTGCTCGGCATCGTCGGACCACTCGCGGTGACGAGCGCCAACGAACACGGTGAAGCGCCGTGCGAGAGTGCCGACCAAGTACTCGCGACCTTCGCCGATCGCGTTGGTTGGGCCGGGGTCTACGACGCCGGGGAGCGCCACGGCGTGGTCTCGACGGTCGTCGAGCTCAGCGCCGACCAGTGGTGGGTCCGTCGCACGGGGGCCATATCGCTGGCGCGGATCGCCGCGGTCCTCGCCTAGAGGTAAAAGAGACCGTCGTGCACCTGGCCGCGACGGCCAATCAGTTCGTGTGTCTCGGCCCCGCGGGCGAGCTCGAGGTCCTCGCTATGGGCCCAGATTCGCCGCGCCGCGTGGTCGCGCGCGGCGAGAATCAGGCGTTCGGGTGCGCCGTCGCGTCCGTGCGTGACGGTGTAGGACTCGACGACGACGTCGCCGTTGTCGACCGCGGTCGTGCAGCGAGGCTGGGCGTCGACTTCGTCTTGGACGTTGTCGAACGAGAATCCACCCGGCGCCGGCGCGCCGGCGTAGGTACCCCAGGCGTGCTTGGTCGAGAACCAACCCAAGGCGCTGACGAGACCACGTGACTCGGGATCGTCGCGTAGTCGTTCGACCATGGTCGCAATGGAGTGGGTCACGTAGTTGTTACCTGGTCCGCCAAAGAAGGTGAGACCCCCGGTCACGGTCGGCACTCGCGTGGGATCGAGAGCGTCAATGCCGAGCACCGTCGCCGCGCACTCGACAACCGTGGGAAAGCAACTGTAGAGATCAAGGTGGGCGATGGCCTCGACGTCGGTGCCGCCGCGCTGCAGTGCGGACCAGATGGCGCGCATCGCTGGCGAATCGTCGAGCTGGGGACGCTCGGAGACGAACCAGTGATCGTTCGCTTCGGCGCCGGCGAGGGGAAAGATCATGCGATCGGGCGCGACGCCCTTGGCGCGGGCGTAGTCGAAACTCGTCATGATGAACGCGGCACCCATGTCGACGGGCAAGTTCGCCACGAGAAGTTTTGTGTAGGGATAGGCGACCATGCGGTTGGTGGGGCTCGGAGTAGAAATGGTCGCCGCACTGGGGGCGTCACGTAACCACGCGTAGGGATTCGCCGCGGCGACTTCGCCGAAGCGCTGCCACAGCCGGGCGAGTCGATCGCGATGGTCGTTGAGTGACCAACCTCGCGCGAATCGGCGCGCGTTCTCAAAGAGGGGATAGACCTGGACCGGTAAGCGCAGACCGTGGGCGTACTCCTCGTCGGTGAAGGGAACGCGATCGACGTCGTCTGTCGCTCTCGAAGTGGACGACGGTTCGTTGGTGGGCCAGTGCAGTTCGCGTTCTTCGCGCCGAGCGCGTGCGTGAGCGTGCATTGCTTCGGCGCCGACGACGGCGACGCACTCTTCTTCGCCTTGCGCGATACGGCGCGCGTGGGCGTTAATGAGTTTTTGGGGGACGTTGCCGCCCGTGGAGGTGACGACCGTTGCGCGCGGACGTAATCCGAGCTCGTCGGCGACGAGCGCCGCAGCGTCACCGGGATGCCACGTGAACGAACCCACGGCGACGAGTTCGTCGAGCCCACTGAGCAGTGGGAAGGACGCACCCGCGTCGCGTTCGGCCAAGCGAAGCGCCCTGGTCATCAGGTCAAGTGGCGTCGGCGCGTCGTCAACGTTCGCCCCCGGGGAAGCGTGCTCGGTGACTTGACCCACGCCGACGAGCACGGGGGTACGAGGGTCAATGTTCACCTACGAAGTATGGCGCGAGCACCGGGGCTTTCCAACGACGACCAGTAGGGTGGAGTGGATGCGCATCGCACTGGGCTCGGATCACGCGGGCTACGACTTAAAAGAACTTCTCGGCGAGTCGCTGCGCGCGTGGGGCTACGAGACGCTCGATCTCGGCTGTCATAGCGCGAGTGAGTCGGTTGACTATCCAGACTTCGCGAGCGCCGTCGGGCGAGCCGTCGTCGCCGGTCACGCCGAACTTGGCGTGGTGTGTTGCGGCTCGGGCGTGGGCGTGGCCATCGCCGCGAACAAGGTGCACGGGGTGCGCGCCGCGACGGTGCACGACGTGACCTCGGCGCACTTAGCGCGTGAGCACAACCACGCGAACGTCCTCGCTTTGGGCGCTCGTCTGACGGGTACCACCGTGGCGCTCGAGTGTCTGCGAGCTTGGCTCGACGCGACGCCCGAAGCTCGCCATCAAACAAGAATCGACAAGCTGCACGCGCTTGAAGCGTCCGGCCCCGACGAAAGGTAGCAGGTGTCCTCATCACCCCTTGATCAGTGGATTACGAACGACGACGAAGTGAGGAGCCTCCTTCGTCGTGAGTGGGAGCGCCAAACCACCACGATTCAACTGATCGCGAGTGAGAACTTCGCGTCGCCGGCGGTGATGGCCGCGACGGGCTCGGTCCTGACGAACAAGTACTCCGAGGGCTACCCGGGGCGCCGTTACTACGGCGGCAATCAAGTCGTCGACGAGGTCGAGGACCTCGCGCGCCGGCGCCTCACCGCGCTCTTTGGGGCCGACCACGCCAACGTCCAGCCCCACAGTGGCGCGAATGCGAACGTCGCGGTCTACCAAGCGCTGCTCGAAGCCGGTGACACTATTCTCGCCATGCGCCTCGACCAAGGAGGTCACCTCACCCACGGATCGCCGGCCTCGATGACCTCGAAGGTGTGGAACTTTGTCTCGTACGGCGTCACGCCACGCTCGGACGATCCCGACGCACCGGGTGAAGTCATTGACTTTGACAACGTTCGCGCACTCGCCCTCGAGCATCGCCCGCGCATGATTGTCGCGGGAGCGACGGCGTACGCACGCCGCATTGATCCCGCACCGTTTCGTGAGATTGCCGACGAAGTGGGCGCCTTGTTGATGTTCGACTCGGCGCACGTGGCGGGACTTATCGCTGGTGGTTCGCACCCCAATCCCGTTCCCTACGCCGACGTCGTGGCCTTTACGACGCACAAGACGTTGCGCGGACCCCGCGGGGGCGCGATTCTCTGCCGCGAGGAGTTCGCCAAGAAGATCGACTCGGCCGTCTTTCCCGGTCAACAGGGAGGACCCCTCGAGCACGCGATTGCCGCGAAGGCCGTGGCCTTTCGCGAAGCGGCACAGCCCAGCTTTTCGACCTACACCGAACAGATCGTCACCAACGCCAAAGCCTTTGGCGCCGCGCTCGCCGACGAAGGCTTCCGCTTGGTTTCGGGCGGCACGCAAAATCACATGGTCCTACTCGACTTGGGCCGGTTTGACGCCGAGCTCACGGGTAAGGTCGCCCAAGAGACGCTCGATCGCGCGGGCATCACGACGAACCGCAACCAGATTCCCGACGACCCGCGTAGTCCCTTCGTGACGTCGGGTCTACGCGTCGGGACCGCCGCCGAAACGACCGCGGGTATGCGCGAAACTGAGTTTGCTCAGGTGGCGGCGTTGATGGCGCGCGCCTTGCGTGGGCGCGACGACGACACCGTGCTCGCGAGCGTGCGCGAGGAAGTCGCCACGTTGTGTGCCGCCTTC
>NCBD01000153.1 GCA_002255315.1 Actinobacteria bacterium 21-64-8
ACATAGTCGCGTTACCTCCACGAAGTGTTGTCAAAAGTACAACGTCATTCCAGATCAATTCCGCTTTCCCATTTCCAATCGCCCCAAAATGCAATGTGACTTGTTCGAACCCCGATCAGCACGCACACGGACATCGAGAAGTCGCACGAGTTAGCCTCAAATGTATGCAGACTTGGGCGCCGAATGCGGACGATGCGACGGTAGGAATGCTCGCGGCTTGCGAGGGTGTCGCACGCGGACGAACTGGTGCCTGGCGCGACTCACGACCGGGTTTGCTCGCACTGATGACCACGCTACCGGGGCGTCCATACAACGGGCTCTCTGGCCTCGACGCGACCGCTGCCCCCGAGGATGCGACTGCGCTCGCGAACGACCTCGCAGCGAGCGGAGTGTCGTGGTGCGCACGGCTCCGTCCGAGCGTGCCTGACGATGTTGATGCAGCGCTCAGAGACGTGGGCCTCTTCGCGGAGGACGAGGCGCTCTTGATGGCGACGCCTTTAGCCGCCTCTGACTTCGAGAATCATGAAGCACTCGAACTCGACCTGAGTACGCGCCGCGCCGAGGACGATCGCGCGATCGCCACCGTGCTCGGTGCCGCTTTCGGCACGCTGCCGTCGAGTGCCGCGAGGTTATTGGATCCCGCGCACCTCAAGAGCGAAGGGACCGAGTGGCACCTCGGCAAGGTGGATGGGGTACCCGTGACGTGCGCGATGTCGGTGGTCGTCGGCGACGCCGTGGGAATCTTCGCGGTCGCAACGGTTCCTGAGGCACGCGGGAAGGGCTACGGCTCGGCGGTGACGTCGCGTGCCCTTGCCCACGGCTTCGCTGCCGGAGCGACATTCGGTGTGCTCACCGCGAGCCCCGAGGTCCAAGGTGTTTATGAACGACTTGGCTTTACCGTGATGGAGCGCTGGCGGCGTCTATTGCCATCACTTTGAACTGAGATTGCTGGACGGGTAGACGCCAGGTCTTGAATCCCAGCGCCACGTGCGCTCATCGCAATACCCGTTGACCACCGCCGCAATTCAAGGCCGACCCCGGAGTTCGAGTGGGTCGCGAATGGGACGCGAATCAGGCTCGCTGTGGTGCATCTTGGTCATTCAGTAACTGCGTTCTACCTGATAATCCGTGGCATAAGGGGGTTCGAACAAAGTCCCGTTACCTCCCCTAAATGTTGTCAAAATTACGGCGTTATTGATAACGAGTTTCGACCTCTTGCATCCATAAACTCAGACGTGAATTACGGTCAACTCCGCCAGTCTGATGTAATCGTCGTCTTGAGTGACGATCGGCACATCCAGCGCCATTGCGGTCGCGGCAATCCACGAGTCATTGACCGGCATGCGTTGACCCGCATCGCGCAGCAATACCCGTAGTCGCGCCCACTGGGCGGCGACGTCGTCATCAACGGAAATGGGATCGAGCGCCATGGCTACGGTCAGAGTGGCCAAACGCCGGTCGCGAATCTTGACGTCGTTCGTCGCGAGCACGCCCGCTCGCAGTTCGCCGATCGTGATGATCGAAACTGCCAGTTCGTCTGGGAAGAGTGACTCTTGAAGCGGTCGATCAGATTCGCGTGCAATGAACACTGACGTATCGGCAAGCCCTCGCGTCACAATGGGAGGTCGTCGGTCATGTCCGGCGCCAGAACACGCAGTTCCGCTAGCAATCCTGGATCAGCTTGGCGCCGAGCCAAACGCCGAGCAAAGTCGGCTCCACTTATCCAGCGAGGGCGAAGATTCAAAGATCGCAACGCTGCGACCGGCTGACCATCCACCGTAATTACGATGTCCTCGCCGCCCGCAACCCTTCGCAGGAGTCCGCGAGTGTTGTTGCGTAGTTCGCGTGATGCAATTTCAGACATGCCACAAGTGTAGCACACATGCGACAGAGGAGTGGCTCCTGAGCACGCTCGGACGAGGGTTCCCACCGGACGGAGGCGATGGTGGACGATGTATCAGTCTTCGAGGGGTTCGAGTAAGCGCCGTTTCAGACGTAGTTCGGGCGCGCGGAGGCTCAGCTATCCCTATCGGGCCAAGTGTCCTACTGGCCTTGACCCCGTTGAGTGGACACGGGTTAAGCGGCTTTCTTAAGAGCCGCGGTGTTGGTTAAGTATTGCATTTCAAAGTTGACTGGTGAGACCTGACCAAGTGAGGCGTGCCGGCGACGACGGTTGTAACGGTCCTCGATCCATTCACCGACGGCGAGACGGGCACCCTTCTTGGTGGGCCACACGCGTCGGTAGTAGAACTCGGTTTTGAGGGTGGCGAAAAAACTTTCTGCCATTGCATTATCCCAACACACCCCGGTGTAGCCCATCGAGCGCGTCAGGCCGTTCTTGTCAGCGAACTCGGTGATCTGACTCGACGCGTATTGCGTGCCGCGGTCCGTGTGAAAAATGACCTTCGCGGGTAGCTCGCCGCGCAGCGTGATCGCCATCTTCAACGCGTCCTCGACGAGGTCGGCTCTCATGTGCTCATCAATGGCCCAGCCAATGACGCGCCGCGAGTGCGCGTCGATGACCGTGGCCAGGTAAAGCCAGCCTTCCCAGGTGCGTAGGTAGGAGATATCGCCGACCCAGACTTGGTTGAGAGCCCCGGTGTCCCAGTGGCGACTGACGGCGTCGACGGGGTAAGCGTCAGCACCGTCAATGACCGTGGTGGTCTTCCATCTCTTGGGACACACGCCTTTAAGACACAGGCGCCGCATCATCTTGGCGACGGTCTTTTTTGAGATGACCTCACCGTCCTCGCGCAGGTCCATCAGGATCTTGGGAGATCCTGACACCTCGTCGGACTCGCCGTGGAACCAGGCCAAGACCTCGAGGAGGCGGACCATGCGGGTGATCGTGAAATTGCTCTTCTGCGCGTGCATCAGTTCGAACGCTTGGCGTTCGTATCCGAGACTTCCTGGGCGAAGAAGAGTGATGCTTTTTTTAGGAACGCTCGGTCCAGTTTCAACTCCGCGTTCTCCTTGCGTAGGCGAACTAACTCCGCCTGATCCGCTTCGCTGAGCGCTGCGCCCACACCGGTCTGGCGAGCCTTGAACGCATTGACCCAACGCCCGAGCGATTGCTCTTGGAGACCGAGCTCTCGAGCGACGACAGCGACCGGTCGACCGGTATTGATCACCAGTTTCACGGCCTCGTCTTTAAATTCTGGAGTGAACCTCCGACGTGTACTTCCCATTTTGGACATCCTCTCTTACAAGGTGTCTACCAAACGGGATCAAGGCCAACTGTGTCCGCTGCATCTGGAAAACTCGCCGCCCTCTCTCGAAAATGAAACGTAGTCAGTCTCGTCAGCCGAAACTTAGTTTGAGTCTCGTGACACCTTGGTCCTAATCTCA
>NCBD01000154.1 GCA_002255315.1 Actinobacteria bacterium 21-64-8
CAGGGTCGACAAACTAGGTTGCACTTCAACACGACGGGATGACATTTCTCGGTGGGCGAGAGGTGCGCAGTCATCCTCGCTGCGCCTACGCGCCAGTGACCTCGAATGGAGGTGGCACAGATGAGAGTAGGACTAGTGGGCTTTGGCCGAACGGGTCGTTCGGTCGCGTCGGTGGTGCTCGGCACGCCCGAGATGTCGCTCGCCTGGGTACTGCGCCGCACGTCGCGACTCGAGCACCGCAGCGTCGCCGAGATTCTCGGCGACGACTCGGGCGCGCCGTGTCAGATCTATTCGATCAGTGAGTTTTCGGCCGAGCAACTCCTCGACCAGATGCCCGTTGACGTCATCATCGACTTTTCTTCTGAGGAGGGTCTGTCCTACTACGGCGCGGCGGCGGCGGCACGTGGCGTGGCGATCGTGAGTGCGGTTTCGCACTACTCCGAGTCCAAGCAGCGCGAGTTGGCCCGCTTGGCCCTAGGCACGCGCGTGCTCTGGTCACCCAATATCACGCTGGGCGTGAACTTTCTCATGCTCGCCTCACAGACGCTCCAGCGCATCGCGCCCGAACTCGACGTGCACGTTATTGAAGAGCATTTTCGCGAAAAAGCGAGTGTGTCGGGTACCGCTCAACGCATCGCCGAGAGCCTCTGCCTCGGACCCGACAAGGTCCACGTCATTCGCGCGGGTGGCATTATTGGCGTGCACGAAGTCCTCTTTGGTTTTCCCGCGCAGACGGTGCGCCTGCGTCACGAGGCAATCTCGCGCGACGCCTTCGGAAATGGCGCCGTCTTTGCGGCGCAACATCTCGTCAATCACCCCGCGGGGCTCTATCGACTCGAAGATTTACTGATTCCCTACTTCGCGCTGGACGTGCCGCTAACGACTCAGCACGCTCGCGCGACCAACGATTGGCGTCGACGCGTGGCGAAACGACTTCGTGGGCTCGCTCAACGCGTAGAGGGCCGTTCCACCCGAGACAAAGCGCCCGCACTGACGGCCCCCCCGCCGACTCGAGTCGCGCTGGAACTCCCCGACGTGTTCGAGCACGCGAGTGCATTCGACGACGTGCTCGTCGAGGACGCCGTCGAGATTTCGCTGCACTGAGTCACGCCGCGGTGCGCTCGTGTAGCGAGTGTTACCAGCCGCGCGCGACCCATTCGTCTAGGTGGGGGCGTTCGGCACCGATCGTTGAGGGCGCACCGTGACCGGGCCAAAAGACGGTCTCGGCGTCGTAAACGCGAAAGAGCCGCTCTTCGATCGAGGTGATAATCGTCGAAAAGCTGCCGCCGTCGAAGGTCGTGTTGCCCGGCCCCCCGGGAAAGAGAGTGTCGCCGCTGAAGATGACGGGCGTGTTGTCGAGGGCGAAACAGATACTGCCCGGCGTGTGTCCCGGGGTGTGAATGGTGCGCAGGCGCAGTTCGCCCACGGGGTGGACGACGTCGTCGTCGAGGACGCGGTCGTAACTGGGCAACATTTCGGCGTCTTCGGCGCGGACCCAGACTTCGATACCCGCGGCGCGCACCTTTTCGACGGCGCCGATGTGATCCCAGTGCCCGTGCGTTTCGAGTACCGACGTGACGCCGAGGCGCTGAGCGACGCGCAGCAGTCGATCGTGTTCGTTGGCGGCATCAATGAGCGTCGCCACGCCGCTTCGCCGACAGCGCACGACGTAGACGTTGTTGGCCACGGGACCCACGACGAATCGGTGCACTTCGGCGAGGGCGTCTGACCAGACCAGTTCCACGTTGTCCACCCCCCTAGCCTGACAGGAAATGACCCATTCGTGACTTTCGCTAGTGTCAATCTGTTACTCCGTACTGAGCGGTAGGAAGAGGTCGCACAGATGAACTTTGGCTTTAGCGAAGACCAAGAAGAACTTCGCAAGATGGTTCGGCGCTTTCTCGAAGAGAAATCACCCGAAAGCGAGGTTCGCCGTTTGATGGCCACGGACGAGGGCTACGATCCCGTGGTGTGGGCCCAGATGGCCAACGAGCTCGCCCTGCAGGCCCTCGGCATTCCCGAAGCGTACGGGGGCCAAGGCTTTGGCCCCGTCGAGCTCTACGTCGTCTTCGAAGAGATGGGCGCCGCGTTGCTCTGCTCGCCGTACTTTTCGAGCGTCGCGCTCGCGGCGAACGCACTGCTGCACGTCGGCACGGAGCAGAACAAGTCGGCGTACCTACCCGGCATTGCTTCGGGCGAGACGATCGCGACGCTCGCGCTCACCGACGACGCCGGTCAGTGGGACCTCACGACGACGTCGACCACGGCGAGCTTTGACGGCTCGTCGTGGACGCTTAGTGGCGTGCGCAACTACGTGACCGACGGCTCACTCGCCTCGCTCGTGCTCGTGCCCGCGGTGACGCCCGCTGGTCTGTCGCTCTTTGCGGTGGCGGGTGACGCGGCGGGACTCGAGCGCGAACAGTTACCCACCATGGATCAGACGCGCAAACAGAGCCGTCTCGTGCTGTCAAACACCCCCGCCGTGCTCATTGGCGCCGACGGAGGGGCCCTCGCGGGACTCGAAACGACGCTCCAGATCGCCGCCGCCGCGCTCGCCGCCGAACAGGTCGGTGGCGCGCAACGCGTCTTAAACAACGCCGTCGCCTACGCCAAAGAGCGTGTGCAGTTCGGTCGACCGATCGGCTCCTTTCAGGCGATTAAGCACAAGTGCGCTGACATGCTGCTCGACGTGGAGTCGGCCAAGTCGGCCGCCTACTACGCGGCGTACTGCGCTCAAGAGCTCAATGACGAACTGCCCATCGCCGCGAGTCTCGCGAAGTCCTTCTGCTCGGAGGCCTACTTTCACTGCGCCTGTTCTTGGGTGATCCCACCTACCACCGCGAACTCTTGGCCCAGCGTCTGGGCATCTAAGGCCCGTGCTCGCCCACGAGCAACTGCAAAGCGGTAACTCGTTACTCGATCTTCGTGTGGCGACCTCGAGCGCGCGGCCCGTGACCGATCACCTCTTGGTCTTAGTGCACGGGTTGCCACGCGCCATGGGCATGGGCCGTCAAGCGGCCGGGCTGTTGCCCGAACTCGCCGAGCACCTCGCGACCGAATCGGGTTGGGTCGTGGCGACGGGGACCTTGTCGGGGGTGGGCGGCTCGACGGGCACCTTTTCTGCGACGCAGTGGCGAGCGGACTTGTCGCGAATCTTGGACCGCGTCGAAGAAGGGGAGCGGCGCATCTCGCTCGCTGGCTTTGGATTCGGTGGCGCACTCGCGATCGCGATCGCGGCGAGCGATGAGCGCGTGCGCGGCGTGGCGAGTTTCGCCGCGCCCGCCTACCTCGAACCCTGGTGTGGCGAGGCGGCCGAGTTTCAACGCTCGGTGCAGGTGGCGGGCGTCGTGGGCGACGAGGGCGATCTCTTAAG
>NCBD01000023.1 GCA_002255315.1 Actinobacteria bacterium 21-64-8
CTTAGAACTGCGCCAGGCCGTCTACGACAATCTGACGCGACTGGGGCTCGACGCACTCGACGTCGTGAACCTTCGACTCGGCGGCTTTGATCGCCCCGAAAGCGGCAGCGTCGTCGAGCCCTTTAGCGCCCTCGCCGAACTACAGCGCGAAGGTCTCATCAAACATCTGGGCCTGAGTACCGTGAGCGCCGAGCAAATCAAAGAGGCCCAGAGCATTGCCCCCGTCGTGTGCGTGCAGAACTTCTACAACCTCGCCCACCGCGACGACGATGATCTCATTGACGCCCTCAACGCCGAGGGCATTGCGTACGTGCCGTACTTCCCCCTCGGCGGCTTTACGCCGTTGCAGTCCGACACGTTGAACCGCGTCGCGGCACGCTTGGCGTCTACCCCGATGGCGGTTGCCCTTGCCTGGCTGCTCCAGCGTTCACCCAATATCTTGCTGATTCCCGGCACTTCTTCGGTCGCGCACTTACGAGAAAACGTCGTGGGCGCTGGACTGGAACTCTCTCAAGGAGACATCGAGGAGCTCGACTCCATCGCGGGTTAAGGCTCACGTGTCGCGCGCAAGGTGTCGTCGTGCACCGCGCGAGTAGCGACCGCCGCGTACAGCGGATCGGCCGTGGTGGCGAAGTTTTCCAGGGAGGTGTACACAATCTTGGCGACGTGCTCGTCATCACTCATCGAGGCGCGACGACGCACCTCGTCGAGCCCGGGTGCGGGCGCCGAGATGAACTCCTCGACGCGGTCACTCGACCAGAGGCGGGGCGCCCCGATGGAAAAATAGGCGGCCGCGAGCGCCTGAAAGGCGTACCGGCTCACGAGCACTTCGTCTTCCATCCACGGCCGTAACGTCGACAGGGCCGCGAGACCCGTCACGCCGTGCAGCGCGGTGAAGTTATTGGTGGCGGCGTAGATCGCGAGGGCCGCCGAGTGGAGTTGCGCCCACGCGTCGCCCGGAGCACCCCACGCACTCACGACCGCATCGAAGCCGTCGCGGTGGGCGACGAGGCGAAGTTCCTCGTCGATGAGTCGGGCACGAACCGGCGTTGACCACGCTCGCGACGCCGACTGCTCGCGAAGAATTTCCATCGGATCGGTCCGCGAACTCGTAACCCGGGGCAACGCACCCAGCGGCTCGGCCACCGAGGTCCAATAGGCCAAGCCGGCCGCGACTTGCATCGGTGATGACGCTTCGAGGGCGTAGGCCAGTCGAATAGCCCCGTGAAAACCCGCACCCGCGAGTCCGGGCCACAGGAGGGGCAGGTGTTGGCGCAACGTGTGGTCAACTCCCTCGTCCATGACTCGTCGCGCGAAGTACGGACGAAGTTCTGCCGAGGCGTCACGCCGTCCAATTACGCGCCGCCACGTGCTCTCGTCGAGCGCGTCACGAGCTGCGTCGAGCGGCACGAGACGCCGAGCGTAACGACGCGCAAAACGAACGAGTTCGCCATCACTCGCACCGAGTCGTTGTTTGGCGACGAGTGCCATGGGCAGATGATTCGTCAGTCCATGATTCGTCGTGGGGTCACTCGAGAGATCGTCGCCGAGCAGTTCGCTCAGTACCGCCGACGATGTCGTGCCCACGTAGCTGAGATTACAAGTCGATTTTTCGCACGCCGCGTGGTGTGAAAACTCGGTGAGGCGCGACGTCGCGAATCACCGACCCTCGCGACGCTCGGGCGACTCGGACGAGCGCTCGCACGCCCCTGCTTAGCTTTAACGCACCGCGGGTAGCACCTCGTCGCCAATCAAGCGCACGTGTTCGAGGTCCTTAACGTCAAGGATCTGCAGATAGAGCCGCTGCGCACCAAGTTCGCCGTAACGACCAATCTTTTCAATGAGGGCTGCCGGACTCCCGCAGAGTCCATTGTCTTTAAGTTCGTCGACCTCGCGGCCGATCGCCGCGGCCCGTCGCACGACGTCACTCTCACTAGCGCCACAACAGACCACCAAGGCGGCCGAGCGAATCATCGAGGACGGTTCGCGCCCCCTCGCCTCGCAGGCCGCGTCCACGGAGCCAAAGAGGTCCCGACAGTCGTCGAAGGAGGCGAAGGGCACGTTGAACTCATCGGCGTACGTCGCCGCCAGGCGCGGGGTCACTTTTCGACCGTGGCCACCGACAATGATCGGCGGACGGGGCGACTGCACCGGTTTGGGCAGGCCGGGGCTGTTCGTGAGGGTGTAGTGAGGTCCCATGAAGTCAACGGTGGTGCCGACCTCGCTGGTCCACAGGCCCGTAATAATGGCGAGCTGCTCTTCTAAGCGCTCGAAACGCTGCGCGAGCGACGGAAAAGGAATGCCGTAGGCACTGTGTTCCTCGGCGAACCACCCCGCCCCGAGCCCTAGTTCCACTCGCCCGGCGCTCATCGCGTCGACCTGGGCGACCGAAATCGCGAGTGGTCCCGGTAAGCGAAACGTCGCCGCGGTGAGTAGCGTCCCGAGTCGAATGGTGGACGTCTCGCGCGCGAGGCCGGCGAGCGTGAGCCACGCGTCCGTGGGGCCGGGTAGTCCCGAGACGTCACCCATCTTTAAGTAGTGGTCCGAGCGGAAAAAGGCGCCGAAGCCGCCCGACTCGGTCGCGAGAGCTAGGGCGAGGAGATCGTCGTAGGTCGCGCCTTGTTGGGGTTCACAAAAGATTCGTAGTTCCATGGCCTCATCATCTCACGTGGCCCGTAGTGCCTTCGCGTCGAGTACTTCGCCCGCGATCTACTCGACGCCCACGAGCCGGGCGATGAGCATCCGCTGCACTTCACTCGTCCCTTCGCCGATTTCGAGGATTTTTGAGTCGCGGTAATGACGAGCGACGAGCGCCTCGTTCATGAAGCCATACCCACCGTGAATCTGGGTGGCGTCGCGTCGTAGTACGCGCAGCGCGCCACGTGCGTGCGCGCTTCCATGTCGGCGATCTTGAACGCGATGGCTTGATTTCGACCAATGGCGCGACCAAAGGCGACGCGCGAGTTCGCGTAGGCGACGCTCTCATCAACACAGCCCTGCGCGGCACCGACCGCGAGCGCCGCAATCGCGATTCGGCCCTCGTCGAGGATGTGCAAGAAATTGGCGTACCCACGTCCGCGTTCGCCGAGCAGATTTTCGCGTGGTACGCGCAGATTCAAAAACGAGAGCGGGTGCGTGTCCGAGGCGCGCCAGCCGACCTTGTCGTAGGCCTTTTCCACGACCAAGCCTTCGGCGGGCACCTCGACGAGCAAGGAGCTGATGTGCTTGGTGCCGTCGTCATCGACGTCGGTGACCGCCGTCAACGTCACCAGCTTGGTCAACTCCGTGCCCGAATTCGTTATGAAACTCTTGGCGCCATTGACGATCCACCAACCATCTTCGAGGCGCGCGTTCGTGCGCGTGCCCCCGGCGTCACTGCCCGCGTCGGCCTCGGTGAGGGCGAAGGCACCGAGCGCCGAGCCCGAACTGAGTTGCGGGAGCCAGTACTGCTTTTGCGACTCGCTCCCGAAGCGGTACACCGGCATGGCGCCAAGCGAGCAGGCCGCTTCCAGGGTGATCGCGACGCTTTGATCGACGCGGGCGAGTTCTTCAATGGCGAGACAGAGCGTGAAGTAGTCCCCGCCCATCCCGCCGTACGCTTCGGGAAAGGGAAGTCCAAAGAGCCCCATCTCCGCCATTTGGCGCACGACGTCGTAGGGAAAGCTCGCCGTCGTGTCGTGGTGCGCGGCCACCTTGGCGACGACGTCGTGCGCGAACTCCGCCACGGTCGCGCGAAACAGTTCCTGGTCCTCACTTAAGGTGGTCTGTGGCATTGCTGCTCCTTCTTTGGTCGCCCACTCACGCGGGCGCGGGCGGCGCGGCGCTCACCGTCGCGACGATCTGGTCGAGTACCACCTGGTCGCCAACGGCGACGAGCACGTCGCGAAGGGTTCCCGCGTGCGGCGCGAGCAGCGCGTGTTCCATCTTCATAGCTTCAACGACGACGAGTGCTTGCGCGCGCGACACGACCTCGCCCGCGTGCGCGCGTACGTCAATGACCACGCCCGGCATCGGCGAACGCACGACGCCATCGCGCTCGCTCGCCCCGACGCCGTCACGCTCGCGTAGGGGCGCGCGCAACAGCGTCGTTTCGCCCCGGTGCCAGATCCATCGTCGCGCTCGCTCGCGTCCAATAACGGCGCGCGTCGTGACGTCGTTGACGCTGAGCACTATTTCATAGACGCCGGGCCCCCGGAGGTCCCACGACGCGCACGTCACTTCGAGCAACTCCTCGTGCTCGCCGCGCAGCGTTACGCGCGCGTGGCGCCACGTGCCTCGCACCTCGAACTCGAGTGGGTCATCGTCTGGGAGACGCCACGAGTACTTCGTCGCGGCGTGTTCGCCCACGCGCCAGCCGTCAGCGACGTCGAAACGGCTACGCCCGCCTAAGGCGTGCTCGATGCTCAACAGCTCACTCAGCGCGAGGCACGCCGCGAGTTCGCCGACGTTCGCTCGCGCAGGACTGCTTGAGACGCCCGTGTCGTCGAGCAACCGTGCGATCAATTCGGTATCGAGGCGACCGGCGCGCACTTCGTCGTCGCGCACCAGTGTTCGCAAAAAGGACACGTTCGTGCTGACGCCCAAGGTCATGGTCGTGGCGAGCGCGTCGTCCAGGCGCGCCAGTGCCTCGTCGCGGCTCGTGCCGTGGGCAATGACTTTGGCCAGCATCGGGTCGTAGGTCGTGGCGACGTGGGTCCCTTCGAGGAGTGAGCTATCAACGCGAACGCCGTCGCCGTGGGGTTCGCGCAGCGCGAGCAGATATCCGCCCGTCGGTAGGAAGTTCCGGGCGGGATCTTCGGCGTAGACCCGGGCTTCAATAGCGTGTCCGTGGCGCACCACGTCGTCTTGGTGGCAACTAAGCGCCTCGCCGGCCGCCACGCGCAGTTGCTGTTCGACGAGGTCAATCCCAGTAATGAACTCCGTCACCGGGTGCTCGACTTGCAGACGCGTATTCATCTCCATAAAGAAGAACTCGTCGGGTTGAGCGGATGAGGCGATGAACTCGACCGTGCCCACGCCGCGGTAGTCAACGACCGCGCCCACGCGCAGCGCCGCGTCGCACAACGCGGCGCGCGACGCGTCGCTCAGCCACGGGGAGGGGGCTTCTTCGATCACTTTTTGGTGGCGACGCTGTAGTGAGCACTCGCGCTCAAAGAGGTGCACGGCGTGGCCAAAGTGGTCGGCGAGAATCTGGACCTCGAGGTGGCGCGGGCGCACGAGGTAGCGCTCCAGCAAGAGCGCGTCCTCGCCGAACGCGACACTCGCTTCACGGCGCGCGCTCACGAGCGCGCGCTCGAGCTCGCTGGGTTCGTTGACGAGATGCATCCCCTTACCGCCCCCGCCGGCCGAGGGTTTGACGAGCAGTGGGTAGCCAATATCTCGCGCGGCGGCCAGCAGATCGTCGTTACTCATCGTCGAGTCACCGCATCCGGGCACGACGGCCACGCCCGCCCGAGCGACCGCCGCCTTCGCGCGAATCTTGTCGCCCATCACCTCAACGCTCTCGGCGCTTGGCCCAATGAAGGTGAGCCCCGCCTCCTCACAGGCCCGCACGAAGTGCGCGTTCTCTGAGAGAAAGCCGTAGCCCGGGTGAATTGCCTGGGCGCCACTCGCTAACGCCGCGTCGATGACTCGCTCGATGTTGAGATAACTCTCCCGCGCCGGCGCCGGCCCGAGTCGCATCGCAACATCAGCCTCGCGCACGTGGCGCGCGTCGAGGTCTTCGTCGCTGTAGACACCAATGGAGCGCACGCCCAAACGGCGCAGCGTGGCAAAAATTCGTACCGCGATCTCGCCTCGATTCGCGACCATCACGGTGTCAAACACGTCGCCCCTACATCCGAAAGACGCCGTAGGCCGTCTCGGCCAGGGGCGCGTTGGCACAGATCGACAGCGCAAGACCAACCACCGTGCGCGTGTCGAGTGGATCGATGACGCCGTCGTCCCACAGGCGAGCCGTCGAGTAGTAAGCACTGCCCTGGGCTTCGTAACGCTCGCGAATTGGTGCTTTAAAGGTCGCTTCCTCGCGCTCGGGCCAGGACTCGCCTCGCGCTTCGAGTTGGTCGCGGTGCACGGTCGCGAGCACGGCCGCCGCCTGGTCGCCTCCCATCACCGAGATTCGCGCCCCGGGCCACATCCACAAGAACCTCGGCGAGTAGGCCCGCCCGCACATCGAATAGTTGCCCGCGCCAAACGATCCTCCGATGACGACCGTCAGTTTGGGGACCCGCGCGCAGGCGACGGCGTTCACCATCTTCGCGCCGTGCTTGGCGATGCCACCTTCTTCGTACTTTTGTCCGACCATAAAGCCCGTGACGTTTTGCAAAAAGAGCAGCGGGATCTTGCGCTGATCGCACAGTTCAATAAAGTGCGCACCTTTTTGAGCTGACTCGGAGAACAAGACGCCATTGTTGGCAACGATGCCTACGGGGTGACCGTGAATGCGCGCAAAGCAGGTGACGAGCGTGGGGCCAAAGAGTTCCTTGAACTCTTGGAATCTCGATCCGTCGACGAGTCGCGCGATGACCTCGCGCACGTCAAAGGGCGTGCGCGAATCGTTGGGCACGATGCCGTAGAGCTCGTGGGCCTCAAGACGTGGCTCCTCGCTCGCGCTGGTAACCCACGGCGACGGGTTCGGTGGCGCCAATTCGGCCACGATCCGACGCACCACCCGCAGTGCCTGTTCGTCGTTGTCGGCGAGGTGGTCGGCGACGCCGCTCACGCGCGCGTGCAGCTCGCCTCCGCCGAGCGCCTCGGCGTCGACGACTTCGCCCGTGGCGGCCTTCACGAGTGGCGGACCTCCTAAGAAAATGGTGCCCTGATTTTTCACGATGACGACTTCGTCACTCATCGCGGGCACGTACGCGCCCCCGGCCGTGCACGAACCCAACACGGCCGCGATCTGGGCGATGCCGAGCGAGCTCATGCGGGCTTGATTAAAGAAGATGCGCCCAAAGTGTTCGCGGTCGGGAAAGACCTCGTCTTGGAGCGGCAGGTACGCACCGCCCGAGTCGACCAGGTACAGACAGGGCAGACGATTCTCGAGCGCGACCTCTTGGGCGCGCAGATGTTTCTTCACAGTCAAGGGGAAATACGTGCCACCTTTGACGGTGGCGTCGTTGGCAAGAATCATCACTTCGCGACCAGCCACGCGACCGACACCCGTGATCAGTCCCGCGCCGGGCGCCTCGTCGTCGTAGAGGCCGTTCGCCGCGAGCGGCGAAAGTTCGAGGAAGGGACTCGCGGGATCGAGGAGTGTCTCGACGCGATCTCGAGGTAAGAGTTTGCCGCGACTCACGTGACGTGACCTAATCGCCTCGGGTCCGCCGCGTGCCGTGCGCGCCAGGCGCTCGCGCAGATCGTCGACAAGGGCGCGCTGGTACCGCGCGTTCTCAAGGTACGACGGCGCACGAGTGTCGAGGTTCGATACCCACGTCACGTCGTCGTCGACGACGCCGGGTACCTCGTTGGTTCGCTCCGTTGCGCACACGCGCTCAGGTTAGCAACTGTTAACCTCGACGTCGAGGAGAACGTATGCTCGAGCTCGACCCCCGCGAACGCGCCCCCTCGCGCCGCGAACAGATCGTCAACGCCGCGGCGCTGCTCTTCGCCGAGCGCGGCTATCACGGCGTGACGATCGAAGAACTCGGTACAGCCGTGGGAATCAGCGGACCGGGCATCTACAAACACTTCGCGAGCAAGGACGCCGTCCTCGCCGAGATGCTCATTGGCATCAGCCGCCACCTGCTCGATCAAGGCCGCGACGAGGTGGCGCGCTCGTTCTCGGCGAGCGAAGCACTCGAGCGACTGGTCGCGTTTCACACCGACTTTGCGATGACGCGGCCCGAATTAATCCGGGTGCAAGAGCACGACCTCGCGAATCTCTCCACGAGCCAGGCCCACCAGGTACGTCGCCTGCAGCGCGCCTACGTTGAGTTGTGGGTGGGCGTTTTGCAAGAACTCACGCCCAGCTTGAGCGCCCCCGAGGCGCGCACCCGCGCGCACGCGGTCTTTGGGCTGTTGAACTCCACTCCCCACAGCGCCGGGCGAAACGAGAGCCCCGACGCGGGCGCGGTGCTGGGTCGAATGGCGCGAGCGGCGCTCGAGGTGGCGCCACTCGAGGGGTGAACTCCGTTCCGCGCGCCGGGTGGTCCGTCGTCGTTCGATCTCGCGACCGAGTACGCGGCGCGACAGAAGCGGTACGTTAGCCAGTGCGGTCCCGCGGGGCCCGTGCGAGCGCACCGGAGGTACGTCACGTGAACGACGGTCAGCACATCATCGAACAACGCGGTCTCTGGTTCGAAGAGTTCCGCGTGGGCACGGTGTATCGCCATCGGCCGGGTCGCACCGTGAGCGAAGCGGACAACGTGCTCTTTACGACGCTCACGATGAATACCCAACCGCTGCACCTCGACGCCGCGTGGTCGGCCACGCAGGTGTTCGGTGAACGTCTGGTAAACAGCATGTTCACGCTCTCCACCATGGTGGGGCTCTCGGTCAGTCAGTTAACCCTGGGCACACTCGTAGCGAACCTCGGTTTTGGCGACGTACGTTTTCCCGCGCCGGTACGACTGGGCGACACGCTCTACGCCGAAACGCTCGTGACCGGCGCCCGACGTTCAACGAGTCGCCCGGGCGAAGGCGTCATCGAACTCGAGCACCGGGCCTACAACCAAGACGGCGCACTCGTCGCCGAATGTCAACGCGCCACACTCGTGCGCTGTCGACCCACCTCCGACCAATGACGTGGGCGGTGCCGGGACCGGCGTTTCTTTTTTGTCCGGCCGATCGACCCGATCGCTTCGCCAAAGCGGCCTCGGCCGCGGACGTCTACGAGGTGCTGGTGTACGACAGGCGGCGGCATGCACGCTTGGTGGCGGCGGTGGAGATCGTCAGCCCGGCGAACAAAGACCGCCAGCACGCACTCGACCTCGCGAGCGTGCGCGAGACCGCCGTGTCGATGGTCATGCTCGCAAAAACTGAATCGCCCGACGAGGTTCTCGCGCTCGACGAATTCTCCGTCGTGGCGCTGCTCGAAACTCCCCGGGGCGTCCTCGCCGCCGAGGAGATTGCCCAATGCACCAATACCCTCGGGTTGATGTGGGGCGCCGAGGACCTCGTGGCGGCGCTCGGGGGACTCTCGAGTCGAGGCGAGGACAAGGTCTACCGCGACGTGGCGCGCTACGCGAGGTCGCGCACGCTGCTCGCGGCGCGCGCCGAGGGACGCTGCGCGCTCGACGCGGTCTGTTTGCTCCTCGACGATCTCGAACTCCAGCGCACCGAGGCGCTCGACGCCGCCGCCGTAGGGTTCGCCGCGACGGTCTGCGTTCACCCCTCACAGGTGCCCATCGTGCGAGCGGCGTATCGACCGAGCGACGAGCAGCTCGCCTGGGCCACGCACATACTTGATGCGTCACGAGGGCGCGCCGGCGTCTTTCGCGTGGGCGAACTCATGGTCGATGAACCAGTCCTCGCCCAGGCCCGACTCATACTGCGCCGTGGCGACGTCGCCTAGGGCGAATTCTCGTGGGTCGTTAGTTAGTTCGCGAGTAGTCGGTGCGGACCATCTGCAAGAAGGCGTCGCGTACGCGTTCGGCGACGATCGCGTGCATGTTCGCACCACCGAGAAAGGCCTGACCGACCGACGAACTCCAAAAGATCGCGATCAGGGCTTCGGTGTCGGCACTCTCGACCACCCAGCCGAGGTCCTTACCACGATTAATCAGTTCGGCCCACCGTACGAACGTTTCGTCAATCATTTGGTCGAACTTGCTCTTCGCGTCGGCACTCGTCAGCACGCCAGTAAAAACCTTGACGACGCCACTTTCTTGCCCCCGTTGCCCCGACTCCCAAGCCGACACGAGGTGTGAACCAATGACGTCCCAGAAGGTCTCGGCGTCGCGGTTCGCCAGGGCGAGTTCGGCGAGCGCGAGCGACTCCTTCAGCGGTGCGCTGATCTGCTGATAGAGCAGGTCCTGGGCCTCAGCCATGAGTCGATTCAGCGAACCAAAGTGGTAGTAGATGGTCGGCGCGGCGACGTAGGCCGCCTCGGCCACGTCCGAGACGCGCACCTTGTCGTGACTCGACTCGGCGAGTAGCCGCGCGGCCGCGCTCAAGATGTGACGGCGCATCTCTAGCTTCTCCGAATCCACGGCTACTCTCCTTGGCGAGCGGACCCAACCTAACTCCTGCCACGCCGCACGCACACGCGCGAACTGTGCCCAGTGCTCGTCATCCTAACGAACGCTGCACCCAGGGATTTAGAGCAGTGTTTGACCCAACTCGCGACGCGCGGCGACTACGTGCGCAGTACGACGTTCGTGGGCTCGTCGCCACGAAGCAGTCGCGCGATCTGTTCGCGCAACAGCGCCGCCATGCGGGGCCCCATCGCGCTCGTCGCGCCACCCACGTGGGGCGAGATGAGGACGTTGGAGAGACCAAAGAGCTCGTGACCGTCGGGCAGTGGTTCGGGGTCAGTCACGTCGAGCGCGAGGCGCAGGCGACCGGTGCGCGCGTGGGCGAGCAGCGCGTCGGTGTCGGCGACTTGACCGCGAGCGATATTCACGAGCAAGGTGCCGTCGCGCATGGCCACGAGAAACTCGTCGTTGATTAAATGATGGGTGTCGGGTGTGAGAGGAACGCCCACGATGACGACGTCGGCCGCGCCGAGCAGGCGGGGCAGGTCCGTGCGGTCGTAGACCGGCCCGCGCTCGTCGTGGCGGCGCGTGCGCGCGACGCGCGTGACGCTCACTTCAAAAGGACGCAGGCGCGCCTCGATCGCGGCGCCCACCCCGCCGTAACCGACGAGCAGTACCTCGCGATCGGCGAGGCTCTGATGCCAGGCCGGTCGCCACTTTCCCTCACTGGCCGCGCGCACGAAATCATCGAGTCCGCGCTGGGAGGCCAGGACGAGTCCCACCGCCAACTCCGCGGTGGAGGCTTCGTGGACCGAAGCGGCGTTGGCGTACACGTGACCAGGGGGCAAGGCTTCGGCGACACCGTTGTAGCCAATGGACTGGCTCTGTACGAGGCGCGTCGTAACGCCCGCGAGCATCGCGAGAGGACGCGTGCCTTCAAGGTACGGCGGCACCACGAGGTCAATTTCGCTTGTCGGTGGCGGGCTCTTCATGTCCCACACGATGACGCGCACGCGAGCATCCAGTTCGCCGAGCGCGTCGGCGAGGCGCTCGTGAGGAACACTGACCAGCAGCGAGTTCGTCGTCATAACTCAAGGCACCGCGCGTGACGAACGTTGGTTCATGATTGAGCGAAGCACGAGCTAGTCCCTCGCTCGCAGCGCGCGATAGCGGAGCACCGACCACCACAGCGACCACAAGGTAAAGACCTCGACGGCGAGGGCGAGCCACCCCACGACGAGTGCGTGGCTGAAACCCGCCACTATCACGACGATGAGCTCGAGGCAAATAGCCGCCACGCACAGCACGGCGTACGCGCCGTACTGACGGGCGGCTTCGAGAATCGCGGGTGGCGCGTCGCCGTGACGGCGCCAGAATGCGCTCAAAACTTCCATCTTTTCGCGACGCGTACAGCGGCGATAGACGTCCAGTTTCATGGCCCCACGTTAGGTCGTGGGCTGGTTCGCTCAGCGTGGCCCACCGGCGCCTTCGAGTGCGGCGTATTTTCGAGCGAGCAGCGAGGAACTCTTAAGATGCCCCTTGTGGCTAAGCCGCTCGAATTCGACGCCATCGCAGAAGCACGACGCCAGTGGCACGAACGCTGGCCCGACGCGTCGACGGCGATGGCGATGGCGACGGCCGCCATGCGCGCCCAACAGATCGTGCTCTCGTCGGTCGACGGCGTGCTGCGTCCGCTCGGGCTCACCTTCGCGCGCTACGAGGCGTTGGTCCTACTCTCTTTTACCCGCAGTGGACAACTCCCCATGGGCAAGATGGGCGCCCGACTCATGATTCATCCCACGAGCGTCACCAATATCGTCAATCGACTCTGCGACGATGAACTCGTCACGAGAAGTGAGCACCCCGACGACGGACGCTCCACCCTGGTACGACTTACCGCGAAGGGACGCCGACTCGGCGAACGCGCGACCAAAGCCGTCAACGAGATTCAGTTCGGTATTACGGGACTCAGCGACGCGGAGCAGAATCGCTTCATCGACATCGTGCGCAAGCTGCGACTCGAAGTGGGCGACTTCAGCGCTTGAGACGCGTGAGGTCGCGCTGAGTATTCAGGCCAATCCAGGAAGATTGACGACGATGGCCTCCTGGCTCGAACGCGCCAACACGACCAACGCAGGTTCGTCGCTCGAGGTATTGAGTTCTTGGTGCGCGACGAAGGCGGGTACGAAGACGTAGTCGCCAGGACTCGCCTGCACGCGCTGCTCAACACCGTCGTCAAAGAAGACGAAGGTGGGGTGACCGCTGACGACGTAAATACCCGTCTCGGAGTCGCCGTGGTGATGGACCGCCGAAGCGCTGGCGGGCGCCATGTGCGTCTCGCCCATCCAGATCTTCTGCGCACCCGTCAGGGCGCCCGAGATTGCGGCGAAGCGGTGCATTCCTTCGCTCTGTGCGGTCGACGCCGAGACGTCGCCTCGACGCACGTGCCGCAGTGGAACCTGTTCGCCCGGCGATGCAGTCATGGTGCTCCTAGATTCTTGGTCGCCCGTCACGCCCTGTTCGGTGACGGTCCCACTGAACGGTACTCTTCACCGTCGAGGTTCGTCGCCGACGACGAGGAGGGCGTTCGTGCATCACTCACTCGAGTCCGTTGAGGACCCTCGGCCCCGTGTGCTACTCGCCGTGGACAAATTTCGCGGCACCGCGAGCGCGCGCGCCCTCACCACCGCCCTCGAGCGCGGCCTCGAAGATCGTGACGTCATCGTCGATGCCCAGCCACTCTCGGACGGCGGCGAGGGGTTCGCCGACGCCTTTCGCGGCGAGGTCGTCGAGGTCGTGGTTCCCGGAGCGCTCGGCGAGGCGGTGCGTGTTCCGCTCGTACTGCACCCCTCGCCACGGGGTCTCGTCGGCGTGTTCAGTGTGGCCGACGTCGTTGGTCACGACGCGCGACGCCCCCTGACGCCCGACGAGGCGCTCGCCGCGCGCAGCGACGGCGTGGGGTTCGCGATTCTCGAAGCGGTGCGCTTCGGGGCGAGCGCGGTGCTCGTGGGCTGTGGCGGATCGGTGACCTCGGACGGGGGGCTCGGTTGCTACGAGGTGCTTCGAGGCGCAGGTGGACTGAGCGTGCCGGTGAGCGTCGCCGCCGACGTGACGACGGACTTCGCGGGCGCGCGTCGCTTCGCGGTTCAAAAGGGTGTCGCGACGAGTGACCTCACGACGCTCGACCAGCGCCTCCGCGCACTGCGAGCGCGCTACCTCGTCGAGGGTGGCCGCGACGTTGGCGAACTGCGCGGGGCGGGGGCGGCCGGGGGCATCGCCGGGGCGCTCGCCGCGCTCGGGGCCGACGTCGTTGACGGCTTTACCGTGGTTGCCCACGCGGTCGGTCTCGTACCTCGCGTTCGCGAAGCGGCGGTCGTCGTCACGGGCGAGGGTCGTTTCGACGCGGGAAGTCTCGAGGGCAAGGTCACCGTGAAAGTCGCCGAGCTCGTGACTCGACTCGACGGGCTCCTGGTCGTCGGTGGCGCAGTGGAACCAGAGGCCGCCCGTCGCTTCGACGCGCGCTTCGTCGGCGCGACGATCGTCAGTTTGGAGCAGCGCTTCGGCGCCGAGGCGGCCCGCCTCGACGTCGCGTGGTGCCTCCAGCGCGTCGTCGAGGAGTTTCTCTCGCTGCACGGGTTGTAAGTGCGCCGCGTCGAGCTCGCGACCCGCACGAATTGGCCGACCGACTGGTACGGTGAGGGCGCGAGTCTTTTTCCTCCGCTCGCTAAGTAGCCGCTCAGGACCCCGGTAGCTTCTGCCAGATTCGGCAGGAGGCTGACAAGAGGTCACTATGTCCGGGCCCGCTTCACTCGTAGCGTCGAAGCAACGTCGACGCGCCCTCACGCTCTACTTGCTCTTGAGCCTCGTGGGGTTTTCCGTATGTTCGAGTGGCGTCGCGAGTGCGAACACGCTCCCCGCTTCCACCATTGGCGGCCACCTCCAGATTGACCAGTTCTCGCTCGCTTCCGCCTCGGCGCCCGATCCCCAACTCGCCTGTGGCTTTAACGTCAGTTTCTACGGCTACGCGGTGGGCACCCAGCACGCCAGTATTGTCGTCACCCCCACGACGCCCACCGTGGGCGGCACACCGATTCTCGTTCGCGCGATCTGGACGACCTACACACGTACCAGCGCCAATCAACTCGATCAAAACGTGGTGGTGTCGAGCGCCTCGCTCAACGATGCCTTCGCGGGGGCGACCCTCGCCGCGCAGGGCTACCACGCCATGATCGCGATTCAAGTCTCGAACGCACACACCTCGCTGCTCACGTTTCATACGGTGTGGATCTCGTCGTGCGCGACGAACACCGCAGTAGCGTCCGCCGCCGGCGCGTCAACTTCGAGCACGAGTGCCAGTGCCGGTACCGGCACCACCGCACCGTCACCCTTTGGACTCTTATTCGCCACCACTGAGCGGGTCGGGGGCACGAACGTCGCCTTTCGCGCCGGCCCGGTGCGCGTTGAACTCGGTCAACAGTTACAGATGCTCATGACGATGGTTAACACGGGCACGACGACACTCGTCCGCTTTTTAGTGTGCCCGCGCGCCACCTCTTTAAAGACGTGGCGACCGCTACGGTCCTCTCGTCCAACGGCGGCTCGCTCACCAAGGTCAGCGCCGACGCGACGGCCGTCGTGGTCGCGCCGTCATTCGCACTCGCGCCGAGCACGAAGTAACGCCGAGGCCGTGCTAGTTCGTCGGTCCACCGGCGACGTAGAGCACCTGTCCCGACACGAAACCGGAGCGCTCGTCGGCGAAAAAGGAGACGGCGTTGGCGATGTCGTCAGGTTGACCCGCGCGCCCGACGGGAATTTGCCCCACGATCGCGCGTTCGAACTGCTCGAAGGGCACGCCAATGCGCTCGGCGGTGGCTTCGGTCATGGCGGTCACGATAAAGCCCGGTGCGATGGCGTTCACCGTCACGCCAAAACGGCCCAGTTCAATAGCGAGGGTCTTCGTAAATCCCTGAAGACCGGCCTTCGCGGCGGAGTAGTTGGCCTGGCCGCGATTGCCGAGCGCGGAGGTACTCGAGAGGTTGATGATTCGACCGAAGTTGGCTTCGGTCATGAAACGCTGCGTCGCGCGCGACATCAAAAACGCGCCACCCAAGTGCACGTTCATCACCGTTTGCCAGTCCGACATCGACATCTTGAAGAGCAGATTGTCGCGCAACACGCCCGCGTTGTTCACGAGAATCGTCGGCGCGCCGAGCGTCTCGGCGGTACGGGTGACCGCCGCTTCGACCGCGGCTTCGTCGCTGACGTCGGCGCCGATCGCGAGCGCGCGGCGCCCGGTCGCTTCGACCGCGGCGACGGTCTCGGCGCACGCGCTCTCGTCGAGATCAATCACCGCCACGTCGTGCCCGTCGTCGGCGAGACGCTTCGCAACGCCCGCACCGATGCCGCGCGCTGCTCCGGTCACGATTGCTACTCGACTCGTCATGGGGACTCCTTCTTCGATTCGTTCGACGCCTCCACGCGGCGAACCACTCGCCAAGGGTAGTGCGGCGGCGGCGCGAGTCAGCGCGTACCATCTCCACGGGCGCGACTATGACGAGACGACACCGCGTAGAGACGATTCAATGAGCGTGGCCCGGGTCGTGTCGTTGGTCCCCTCCCTGACCGAAACCTTGAGTACGTGGGGCGTTACGCCCATCGCCTGTACGCGATTTTGTGAGCGACCCGATTTGACCCACGTGGGTGGGACGAAGAACCCAGACCTCGCCGCCATTGACGCCCTGGCGCCCGATCTCGTGGTCATGGACGCCGAAGAGAATCGCCGCGAGGACTACGAAGCGCTGCTCGAGCACGGCCACGAGGTCATCGCCACTCGCGTGCGCAGCCTCGAGGACGTGAACCAAGCACTCGGGACGCTCAGCACTCGCCTCAACGTGGTCCACGACGCGACGCGCGTGGGGGCGGCGCCCGTCGCGACGCGCCGCGCGTTCGTACCGATCTGGCGACGGCCCTGGATGGCGCTGGGCCAGCCCACCTACGGCGCGTCGCTCCTCGCGCACCTCGGCGTTGAGGTAGTGGGTCCCGCGGGTCCCTACGCCGAGACGAGCCTCGACGACGCGACCGCGCTCGGCGCCGACGTGGTCTTGGCGCCGAGCGAGCCCTACCCGTTTTCCACCCGCCAGCTCCATGAGTTGACCCAGGTGGCGCCCGTTATCTTCCTCGACGGTCGCGACCTGTTTTGGTGGGGCACGCGCACGCCGGGCGCGTTCGTGCGTCTCGGCGCGGCACTCGCCACGACGCCGACGGGCGGAGCAGCTCGCGAGCAGTGAAAATAGATGGACTTCCTACTATTGTGGTGAACGTGGCCACCACGACCGAGCGCGACGAGCTCTACCACCCGAGGTACCCCGTGCGTTTCGTCACCGCGGCGAGCCTCTTCGACGGTCACGACGCGGCGATCAACATCATGCGCCGACTCCTACAGGCTCAAGGCGCGGAGGTCATTCACCTCGGCCACAATCGTTCGGTCCAAGAAGTCGTCGACGCCGCGCTGCAAGAAGACGTCCAGGGCGTCGCGCTCAGTTCGTACCAGGGCGGACACCTGGAGTACTTCAAGTACCTCGTCGATCAACTGCGCGACGCGGGACGCGGCGATATCAAGATTTTTGGCGGCGGCGGCGGGGTCATTATTCCCGAGGAGATCGCCGAACTTGAGGCATACGGCGTGACGAAAATCTTCTCACCCGACGACGGACAGCGCCTCGGTCTCGAGCGCATGATCAATCAACTGATCGAAGCCTGCGACGTGGACCTCGCCCACCAACAACACCACGCCCTCGATGAGCTCATCCTCGGTAACCCCCAAGCCCTCGCGAGGGTCATCACCGCCCTCGAAGCCAACGCCCTGTCCGACGCTGCGTGCGCCACGCTGGCGACCGCGGCGCGGTCCCACCACTCACCGGTGCTGGGCATCACCGGCACGGGCGGAGCGGGAAAGTCGTCGCTCACCGACGAACTGTTGCTGCGCTTTCGACTCGACCAGGGTGACAAGCTGCGCGTCGCGGTCCTGGCCGTCGATCCTTCGAAGCGACGTAGTGGTGGCGCGCTGCTCGGCGACCGAATTCGAATGAACGCGCTCGAGTCGAGCCAGATCTTCTTTCGCTCGCTCGCCACGCGCGCGAGCACCTCGGAAGTTCCCACGCCGGTGCCGGGCATTATCGAGGCCTGTCGCGCGGCGGGCTACGACCTGATCATCGTCGAAACCCCGGGCATTGGCCAAGGCGACGCCGCCATCATCGACGTGGCCGACCTGTCGCTCTACGTGATGACCCCCGAGTTCGGCGCGGCGACCCAGCTCGAAAAGATTGAGATGCTCGACCTCGCGGACGTGATTGCGATCAATAAGTTTGATCGCCACGGCGCGCTCGACGCCCTGCGTTCGGTCGAGCGCCAGTGGCACCGCAGTCACGGTCCGGGCGGCGACGCGCCGGTCTTTGGCACGATCGCGGCACACTTTCACGACGAGGGTATGACCGCGCTCTACCAACACCTGCGCGACGCCCTCAAAGTCAAAGGACTCGTACTCAACGAACCCCAACTAGCCCGCGTGACGACGCGGGTCTCACCAAGCACGTCACCGACTATTCCCTCGACTCGAGTGCGCTACCTCGCCGAAATCGCCGAGACGCTGCGCCGCTATCACACCACGACCGACGAGCAGGCCCAGCGCCTGCGCGAGCTCGCCCACGTCGAAGCGACGCGCGAACTCCTCGCCAGGTCACACGACGCCCACGCTGAGGACACGGCGCTCGAGCGGCTCGCTCGCGCCAGCGAAGCGGCCGTACACGCCGCGAGTCGCGAGTTGCTCGACGCCTTTCACGCGCGGCGCGCGGCACTCACGGGTCGCGACGCCGCTGAGGCGCGCGACGCGTCACTGGTGAAGCACTCCCTATCGGGCACGGCGGTGTCGCGGGTGGCGCTACCCACCTTCCACGACGAGGGCGACCTCTACTCGTGGCTCAGACGAGAAAACCTTCCCGGGTCGTTCCCCTTTACCGCGGGCGTCTTTGCCTTCAAGCGTCAAAACGAAGACCCCGCGCGAATGTTCGCGGGTGAAGGTGACGCCTATCGAACGAATCGCCGCTTTCACTTACTCAGCGAAGGTCAGCCCGCGACGCGGCTGTCGACGGCCTTTGACTCGGTCACGCTCTACGGACGCGACCCCGACACGCCGCCCGACGTCTACGGCAAGGTCGGCACGTCGGGGGTATCCATCGCGACCCTCGACGACATGAAGGTGCTCTACGACGGCTTCGATCTCTGCGATCCGACGACGTCGGTGTCCATGACGATCAACGGCCCCGCCCCGACCATCCTCGCGATGTTCATGAACACCGCCATTGATCAACAACTCGAGCGCTTTACGCTCGAGCAGGGGCGCGCACCCAGTAGTGACGAAGCGGCGGCCGTGCGCGCTCGCACGCTCGCGACGGTGCGCGGCACGGTCCAAGCCGACATTTTGAAAGAGGACCAGGGCCAGAACACCTGCATTTTCTCTACGGAGTTCTCCCTTGGCGTGATGGCCGATATTCAGGAGTACTTCGTCGCCCACGACGTGAAGAACTTCTACTCCGTGTCGATTTCGGGCTACCACATCGCCGAAGCGGGCGCGAACCCCCTCACGCAACTCGCCTTCACGCTGGCCAACGGATTTACCTACGTGGAGAGCTACCTCGCGCGCGGCATGGCGATTGACGACTTCGCGCCCAATCTCTCCTTTTTCTTCTCGAACGGCATGGACCCTGAGTACACGGTGATCGGCCGCGTCGCGCGGCGCATCTGGGCGGTCGCGATGAAAGAGCGCTACGGCGCCACCGAGAAGAGCCAGAAACTGAAGTACCACGTTCAGACCTCGGGCCGCTCCCTGCACGCCCAAGAGATGGCCTTTAACGACGTGCGCACGACCCTCCAGGCGCTCTGTGCGATCTACGACAACGCCAACTCACTGCACACCAACGCCTTCGACGAAGCGGTGACGACCCCGAGTGAAGACTCCGTGCGCCGCGCCCTCGCGATTCAGCTCATCATTAACCGAGAGTGGGGCCTCGCGATGAACGAAAATCCCCTCCAGGGCAGTTTCATCGTCGACGAGCTCACCGACCTCGTCGAAGCGGCCGTCCTCGACGAACTCGAACGCATCTCCGAGCGCGGTGGCGTGCTGGGCGCCATGGAGACCGGTTACCAACGCGGCCGCATCCAAGATGACTCCATGATCTACGAGCACGCCAAGCACACCGGAGAACTTCCCATCGTGGGCGTGAACACCTTCACTCGTCCCGGCGCCGCGACGGTGGTGGGCGACCTCACCCTCGCGCGAGCGACCGACGACGAAAAAGAGAGCCAGTTGGCTCGTCTCGCGCACTTTCACCAAGCCCACCGCGACACGAGCGGGCCCGCCCTCGATCGGCTTCGCGAGGTCGCGCTCGCCGGTGGGAACGTCTTTGGCGAACTCATGCAGACGGTGCGCCACGCCTCACTCGGTCAAATCACCCGCACGCTCTTCGACGTGGGCGGTCGTTACAGGAGAAACGTATGAACGTGCCCGCGCCTACCCCCTATCGAGCGCCCGTCGACGAGGTCATGCTCGCTCTCGAGGTCGCGGGACTGAGTGAACTGCTCGAACTCGACGTCTTCGCCCACGTCGACCGCGACGCCATTCGCAGCGTCCTCGACGAGTTCGCCCGGCTCGCCGAAGGCGAGATCGCGAGCGGCGACCGCGTGGGCGACGTCGCGCACTCCACCTTCGACCCCGCGAGCGGCGAGGTGAGCGCACCGGCCGAGTTCGCGCGCGCCTACGAGCGCTACGTCGAAGGTGGTTGGGGCGCCCTACAGATTCCCAGCGCCCTGGGCGGGGGCGGCTTTCCCACGCTGATCGCGACCGTGCTCCAGGAGTTCTTCGCGTCGGCGAACCTCGCGTTATCGCTCAATATTGTTCTCACCCTTGGTGCGATCGAGGCGCTGTTGCAGTGGGGCAGTGACGAACAACGCGCGCTCTATCTCACCAAACTCGCCACCGGCGAGTGGAGTGGCACGATGAACCTCACCGAGGCCCAGGCCGGCTCGGATCTCGGCGAAATCCGCACCCTCGCCACGGCGCGCGAGGACGGTACCTGGAGCCTCTCGGGCACCAAGATCTTTATTACCTGGGGTGAGCACACCCTCTCGTCGAACATCGTTCACCTCGTGCTGGCACGCACGCCCGACGCCCCCCCGGGCACCAAGGGACTCTCGCTCTTCTTGGTGCCCAAATTCCTCGTGGCAGCTAACGGCGAGCTCGCCGAACGAAACGCCGTGCGTGCGCTCTCGATCGAGCACAAGCTCGGCATCCACGGCAGTCCCACCTGCGTCATGGAGTTCGACCACGCGACGGGCTTTCTCGTCGGCCCCCTCCACGGCGGTATGAAAGCGATGTTCACCATGATGAACAACGCCCGCCTCGCCATTGGCCTCGAGGGGCCGGCCGTCGCGGAACGGGCCTACCAACACGCCTACGAGTACGCCACCACGCGCACGCAGGGTCGCGCCACGTCAAGTTCGACCGCGACGAACTCACCCATCATCGAGCACCCCGACGTCCAGCGCATGCTGCTCACGATGTCAACCTCCACTCAGGCCGCGCGACTGTTGATCTACCGTGCCGTCGCGCACAAGGACCTCGCCCACCAACTCGGCGACGGACCCTTGCGCGAACACCACCAAGAGATGGTCGATCTCTTAACACCAGTCGCGAAGGCCTGGTCAACCGACCGCGGTCTCGAAGCGGCGTCGACGGCGATTCAGGTCTTTGGCGGTATGGGTTTCATTGAAGAGACCGGTATCGCTCAGCGCCTGCGCGACGCGCGCATCACCACCATCTACGAGGGCACGAACGGTATCCAGAGCATCGACCTCGCCTTTCGCAAGATTCCCCGCCAGGGGGGCGCGCACGCGCGTGAACTCTTTGACGAGATTCGCCAGTCCCTCGCGAAACACGACGAGCCCGCGCTTCGCCACGCCACGTCCCTCGTGCTCGGCGCACTCGACGTGCTGGAGACGACCACGACGTGGATGATCGAGGCGGTGACCAATGCCCCTGACGACGCCCTCGCCGGCGCGACCCTCTACCAGCGGCTCTTCGGTGACGTCGTGGGTGGGTGGCTGATGATTGCACGCGCCGCGCGTGCGGCACTGCTCGCACGCCCCGAGGCGGCGCGTGCACTCGACGAAGCCACGTTTTTCGCCATTGAATTCTGCGGCCCCGCGACGGCACTCGGCGCGGTCATCACCTCAGGTGCGAAACGCCTGGCTCCGCTACGCCCCTAGACGGACCTCGCCGAGCGCCGTGGCGTCGTCGCTAGATAACCGGTGAGAGTCCCCCGTCGACGCTGACGCCCACACCCGTGACGTAACTCGCGCGCGGGGAGAGCAAAAACGTGGCGACGTCGGCGAACTCGCGCGCCGCACCCATTCGACCCAAGGGTATCTGGGCCCGGCCCACCATGTTCGCGTAAAAGTCCTCGAGCGCTACGCCCGCGTCGTTCGCGCGCCGCACCCACTGGCCCGACTCAATAAGACCAATCAAAAGGGCGTTCACGCGCACGCCCCGCGGCGCCACTTCGTGGGCGAGCGCCTTGGTCATGGCTAAGCCGGCCGCTCGCGAGGCCGAAGTTGGAGTTGACGAACCCTGCGCCGCGCGCGCCGAAATCGCGAGCACGTTCAAGATCGCGCCCTTCGTCTCGGTGAGGGCGGGCACCACGCGACGCGCCACGTGCACCGCCGCGATCACCTTCAACTCAAAGTCGTCGCGCCAGAGCGCGTCACTGGAGTCCACCACGCTCGACGCAGCGACCCGACCGGCGTTGTTGACTGCCCCGTCGAGGCGCCCAAAGGTCTCGAGCGTTTGGTCGATGAACGCGTCGAGTTGCGTCGCGTTCGTTACGTCGCAGCGCACGACCAACGCGCTCGAGCCCAGCGCCTCTTTGGCCGCGACGAGCCGCGCCTCGTCGCGTCCACAGACCGCGACGCGCGCACCTTCGTCGCGCAGCGTTCGCGCCAAGGCCAGACCCAGTCCGTCGGTGCCTCCGGTGATGAGAAAACTTCGCCCGCCAAGTTCGAGGTCCACGCGCTCATCCTAGGCAACACGCGTCCAGGGTCTCGTCGCCGCTAGAGGTGAAATCCCGCGATGAACGTCGTCGCGCCTCGCGCGTGAGCGAGGCGCGTGACGCCGAGCAGTTGCTCGGTCGTCGCGAGCAACGAGTAGTGCGTGAAGTACGTCGCGACTCGTCGGCCCCTCGGCACCGACGGCGCGATCACGTAGGTCGGCACCTGGTTCGACGCGCTCGAGTCGCTCTCGTCCATCGTGATAAAGAGAGCGAGCGTGTGCGCGCGGTACTCGGGGCTCGCCTCGATGGCCGGCACGACGCGCGCGAGCCAAGCGTCACCCGTCGCGATGGAGCAGCTATGCATGTCGTCACAGACGTTGGGCGCGATGAAAGTAAAGGCGGCCGAGAGCGTGAGGTGCGCGGGCATCGCGACGTCGCGTCGCGCGCACGAGGCGCGCAGGTTCGTAAAGTAGACGGCGGGATTATGTCGCGCCGCGTACGTGCCCGAGGTCACGGTGTCACACGACGTGGGCATCGACTCGGCGTAGGCGCGCCAGTTTCCACGCAGCTGAGTAAAGAGTGAGGGCGCGCGCAAGTGGTGCTGACTGGGCTCGTTGTCGTCGCGCACGCCCAGAGTCGAGCCCGCGACGAGGGCGAGGTAGTTCGGCAGACTCGGGTGCGCCACCGCGTGATCGTTCGTCGCGAGGCCACAGGCGCGCGCGACGCCGTTGAGAAAGGGCGCTTGCGTTGAGCCCACGACCTGATATCCGACGTTTTCGAGCACGATCCACACGACGTGGCGGTAGTGCGGCGGCGCGCCCGCGACGCCGCACGCCGGCGTGTTCGTACTGGCGTGACTCGAGGCACTGAACGTCGTCATGGCACCGAGCACCACGACCATGGCGACCAGCGCCGACTGAAGTTTTCGCACACGTTGAGTATCGCGCGTCGCGGCGACCTTTCGGTGTCGGCGCGCGACCCCATTATTCTGAGTCGATGGAAACCTACGTGCCCTCTCCCTCGCGCTACGACGGCGCGCTCTTTCGGCGTTGTGGACGAAGCGGACTCGTGCTGCCGGCGATTTCACTCGGGCTGTGGCACAACTTCGGTGACGATCGTGCGCTCGACGACCAGCGCGCCATATTGCGTCGCGCCTTTGACCGAGGGGTCACGCACTTTGACCTCGCCAACAACTACGGACCGCCCTACGGCAGCGCCGAGTCGAACTTTGGCACCATTTTGAAGCGTGACTTTTCGAACTTGCGCGACGAACTCGTCATCTCGTCCAAGGCCGGCTGGGACATGTGGCCGGGCCCCTACGGTGACCTGGGCTCGCGTAAGTACCTCCTCGCCAGTCTCGACCAAAGCCTCACCCGCCTGGGGCTCGACTACGTCGACATCTTCTACCACCACCACTTCGACGTGACCACCCCGCTCGAAGAGACCATGGGCGCACTCGACAGTGCCGTACGCCAGGGCAAAGCGCTCTACGTGGGCATCTCGTCGTACTCCGACGAGCGCACGAAGGAGGCGGTGACGATTCTGCGCCGCCTTGGCACGCCGTTACTGATTCACCAACCTTCGTACTCACTCTTGAATCGATGGATCGAAGAAAAACTCCTCACCGTGCTCGACGAAGAGGGCGTGGGGTGCATCGCCTTTTCTCCACTCGCCCAAGGACTCCTCACCAATCGCTACCTCGGGGGCACCCCCGAGGGCTCTCGCGCGTCCAAGGGCACTTCATTTCCCGCTTCGATGTTGAACGGCGAGAACCTCGTGCGCGTGCGGGCGCTCAACGACATCGCGAGCGAGCGGGGACAGACCCTGGCGCAGATGGCGATTGCGTGGACCCTGCGCGACCGACGCGTCACGTCGGCGCTCGTGGGCGCGAGTAGCGTCGCCCAACTGCTCGTCGAGGCGCGCGGGTGCGCGCCGCCCGAGGCAGCGCAGCACGAATCGCCCGAAGTGACCGAGGTCCTCCGAACGCGTCCGCGACTTGCGGTGGCCCAGTCGCGTGCCCGACACCGAATTACTACTCTCGGCGAGTCCCGCGAGATGAAGATCACTCGCCTCTTCGTACTTGGCGACCTTGGCCACGCGACGCTTTGGTTTTCTTGACGCGCCGCCCGAAGTTCCCATGAACCACCCTCTCACCTCGCGCTCACGCGCGCACTCGCAGCACGACCCGATTTCAAAACTTTCTCATGACAATCAGACACGCACGTGGTACGCTCACGTCTAGGAAGTTTGGACCTCGCCTCCTGCACGTTGGACATTTCGTCGAACACGTGACAGAGGAGCGCGCAGTGTCCACAGCGAATATTCGTCCGGTTTCCCAAGAATCCCTGACAAATGGTGATTATTGGCTCGCCGCGCTCGCTCGAACGCCGCGCACGAAGACCGGACGGCTCCCCCGCGCACGCGTGACGCGACGAGGCGTGGATCACCAGTCAGTCACGACCCTCACGTCGTCACTAAACGTTGCGCCACGCGTCGAACCATCTGCCGGCGACGCGTCAACACTTTTTCCCCGAAAGGAACTCTATGACCACTAAAAAGAAGGTGAAGAACGTGACCCAGATGCTCAAAGGTCGCGTCAAGTCAAAACTCGGCCACCTCACCCAGGACCCGACGCTCGAACACGAGGGCCAAGTGGAAGAGTCCCGTGCGCACCTCCACGAAGCCGCCGAGGAGGTCAAAGATGCCCTCAACGAATAACGCCCACGCGCTCGACGCCACCGCGTCCGCGTACGTTCGTCCCCCCAGTGACGAAGCGACACGAGAGGTCTCGGTTCGACTGTTCATCGACGCCGAGACCTCGTCGCTGGAGCTGCTCCATCGCATCGAAGAGTGCGTGCGACAGATTCTCGAAGTGAGCGTCTTGCGAAACTTGGATGAAGGTTGCGCGAGACACTCACAGGTCGAATCGGTCGCGCGGATGGCGCTCACGAGCGACGAAGCCGAAGGGCGCGCGGCGCGCACCGGGCCCTCGAGCGTGTTCTTGTGAGCGCGTCGGCCCCCTCGACGAAACCCGAACCGCCCGGTGAACGTGACGACTCCCTCGCGCAGCGAACGAGCGCCAAGGCGGTCAGCGCGCGCACCCACGACGTCGAAGCCAGCGAGCGCGAGTGTTGCCAGGTCTTCTTCAGTTTGTACGCCGAGGCGAAACTACTCTCGCGAGCCCACGGCGGGGTGGTCGTGCATCACGTGCTCGAGGATAACTAAGCGCCCCAATTCCACGAAGGCGGTGTCGAAAATACTGTCGCCGCCTTCGCGGATTCGAGCGAACGGCAACCCGCGACGACGAGTCAGCGAGGCGCGTGACGCGCCACGGACACCAGATTGGCGCGACGACGAGCGGTGAGGCAGAACCCCACTAAATTTGGTGGCGGGCGCCCCGAGGCGTCCGTCACCCACCAGAGAGCAGCCTTTCCTTGTACGGCCTACAGCGTTTTGATGTCGAGACCACCGCGCCCATTTCCGACGCCGAGATCAAGCGACGTTGGAACTGGTTTCACCACGAGATTCGCAATATGTCTGGTCAGTGGTGGCAACGGTGGGCGGGCCAGCTCTTAGGAGAGAACACCCGGCGCTACCACGTCGTGCGCTTCATCTTTCGTCCCGTCCTCAAAATGCTGCGCGCGGGCCGCGACAAACCGGCTCCGACCACGGTCGCCGCGAGTAAGGCGATCGACGTCTTTCCGGTCAACTACCGCCCCAAGGTCATTGGCCCCCTGGCCCCCGAGGTCGTGGCGCGCGCCCTCGAGCAGGTCCACGTGGTGGTGGTCGACGAAACCACGAGCGACACCACTTCGTTGATCAACGAACTCAACGAACTCGTGGGCACTTCCACCAAGACGTGGCTGCTGCTCGTCGACGTCTCGTCGAGCGAACTCGAACGCCACGAAGCGGCCGTCGTGTTACTCGACGCCGCACGCGACGAAGACGACGTCGTCTTTGGTGATGAGGCCGGTCCCCAGCCCTTCGCGCCGATCTTGAAGAGCCGAGCCGTGGGCCCGCACACGCTGCTCAGCTACAACGTGGTGGGCCGCCCCGCGCTCTTGCGTCGCACGATCGTGCGCGACGTCGGTGGCTTTGACGACGAGGCCGGATGGGCCTTCGAACACGACCTCTACCTCTTATTACGTGAAACGAACGCCACTTTTCACCACGTACCGCACGTCTTTCGTGCCGGACGCTCGCCCCTCGCCTTTGAGGCCGACCACGTCAACCACGACACGATCGCGAGCGTCGAGCGCGCGCTCGCGCGCCGGGGTTGGCCCGCGACGACGACGCTGGGTGAACTACCCGGACTGGTGAAGTGGCACCCCCTCGCGCCACTCTCGTTACCCTCGATCGACATCGTCATTCCCACGCGCGACCGCGTGGACCTCGTGCGTCAGTGTTTGAGCTCCATTGAAGCGCTGACCACCTACCCGAACTTCGACGTCATTATTCTTGACAACGACTCGGCCAAGGCCGAGACGCTAGAGTTCTTCGCCAGCACGAACTATCGCGTCGTGCCCTGTCCGGGGCCCTTCAACTACGCGCACATCGTCAATCGAGGCATCGCGCACTCGGACGCCGACTACGTCGTCACGCTGAATAACGACACCATTATTTCGACGCCCGACTGGTTAGAGCAGATGCTCGGGCTGTGTGCGCTGCCCGACGTGGGCGTCGTCGGCGCGTGCCTGCTCGACCGCGACGAGCGCCGCGAACACGAGTCCATCGTGATTGCCCCCTACCCCCAGCACCTGCGCACCGACTCGAACTACCCCCACCGCGACTACTTCTCCCTCGCCATCAAAGACGTAGCGGCGGTGACGGGTGCAGTCCAGATGGTGGAGCGATCCTTTTGGAATCATTTGGGCGGCATGGACGAACAACTCAAAGTCGTCATGAACGACGTGGATATTTGCCTGCGCTCGTTGCTCGAAGGTCGCCACGTCGTCTACACCCCTGACGTACGGCTCTTTCACCACGTGGGCTCGTCACGCGGAGACCTCGATCCCCTCGACGACCGTGATCGATTCCTTCGACGCTGGGACATTTTCGCCTCGTTCGTCGATCCCTTTTTCCCCGAAGCGGTCCTGCTGCTGGGTGAAAAGATGTTCTACTTCTTGCGCGACTAAGCAAACTCACTTCGTGACGCGCGACTTGTAGCCTAAGACGGTGCGTTCGTCAGGCTCTCTCCACGCGTTCACGCGCCGACTGCCCCCCTCGACTATTCCCGTCGTCCTCATTATTTTGGCCGTGCTGGCCGGCAATATTCTCTTCGTCTCTGGCCAGACCATTGACAATCCGATCACCTGGACCGCGGGCGTCAGCCACTTCCTCTGTCACATCAGTTGTGGGCGCCCCGCCATTGATCCCAACCTCGGTTTCATCACCCAACCACTGGGTCACCAGGCGGCGCTCGACCTCTGGCACGGGCACATGCCGTGGTGGAACTTCTTTGAAGGACTCGGCCAACCGCTCGCCGGAGAGATGCAGTCCGCGGCTCTCTTTCCCCTCACGTTGCTCTTTGGGCTCTCGTCGGGACTGTTGTGGTTTCACATCTCGCTCGAGGTCATCGCCGGCCTCTCGACGTACTTCTTGGCGCGTCGGCTCACCATGCCGACGTTGGTCGCCGTCGCCGTGGGCGCGGTCTTCGCACTGAACGGTACCTACGCCTGGCTCGGCAACGCCGTGTTAAACCCGGTGGCCTTTTTACCAATGTTGCTCCTCGGCGTCGAGATGATTATCGAGAGCGCCACCTCGACAACTAATCGAGGTTGGTACGTCGCGGCGCTCGCACTCGCGCTGTCGCTCTACGCCGGTTTTCCCGAAGTCGCGTACTTTGACGGACTCTTCGCGGGACTCTTCGCACTGGTGCGACTGGGCTCGGTGACGACGCACCTACGCTGGCGCGTCGCGCGTCGACTCGGCCTCGGAGCGCTCGTGGGCGTGGTGCTCGCCCTGCCCGGTCTCGTTCCCTTCTACGACTTCTTAAAGGTCGCCTTCGTCGGCGCGCACACCTCTTCGGGCTCGGACAGTTTCATCCACCTGCCCACGAGCGCACTGCCGATGTATTTCGACCCCTACGTCTACGGCACCATCTTCTTTAACCCCAACGTCTCGCTGCCCTGGGGCAACATCGGTGGCTATTTCACGATCAGTGCGACCACCCTCGCGCTCGTGGGCCTCTTCGGGCACCGCTTTCGAGGGCTCCGCGTGGCGATGGGGCTCTGGGTGATCGCGGGGCTCGCGGGCACTTTTAACGTCCTGCACGCGCGCCAACTCTGGAACGTGATCCCCCTCGTCGCCAACGCCTCATTCCCGCGCTACATCACGCCCAGTTGCGAGATGGCCGTAGTGTTACTCGCGGGTTTTGGGCTCTGGGATTTTTCGGCGTCCTCGAGTGCGCGCCGTCGACTCACGATGGCCAGTGTGGTAGCCCTACTCATTCTGCTCTGGAGCGTGCACGAAGCCGGACCATTTAATACGGGCGTGACGATGAGCCACAAGGCGCACGTCGTCTTTCTCGCGCTCGGACTGGTGCCCTTCGTGTGCGTGCTGGCCTACGTCGTACTCTCGCGCTTGGGCCACGTGGCGTGGGCGCCCCTCGTCATCGCACTCTTGCTCATCGGCGAGTCACTCGTGATGTACGTCGTTCCCACGGGCGAAGCGCCCAAGCAGATCACGGTGGACCAGGCACCCATTACCTATCTTCAAACCCACGAAGGCGAGTACCGCTTCGTCGACTTCGCGATTATCTTCCCCAACTGGGGCACGCAGTACCAACTGAACTCACTCGGCGCGATCGACCTGCCCTTTCCGCGCGCCTACGAGCAGTTCATCCAAAAGAGCCTCTACCCCGGACTTACACCGGGGAACCAGTTCGTGATTAAAAACGGCATGACCGGCATCCAGATGATGGAAACCATGGTCGCGACGCACCTACGCGCCTACGAAGATGCGTCGGCCAAGTACCTGGTCTTTCCGAGCGCCGTGCCGCTCGACGCACGCCTCGCGAGTGAGGGTGTGACCAAGGTCTTTCGCGATTCGCTCGCCACGATCTACCAACTCCCCCACCCGCGGCCCCTCTTTTCGACGCCAAACGGCGGCTGTCGCGTGCAGAGTAGTGCCCCGTCGCTCGCCGTCACGACGTGCACGAGCCCGTCGACACT
>NCBD01000155.1 GCA_002255315.1 Actinobacteria bacterium 21-64-8
TTGATGACGAAGACGTCAGCAACTTCCAGTAGTCCGGCTTTATTGGCCTGCATCGAGTCACCCCAACCGGGATTGGTCACGACGACGGTCGTGTCGGCCGCAGAGGCGATCTCCACTTCCATCTGCCCCACGCCCACGGTCTCGACGAGCACGAAAGCAAAGCCCGTCGCACCGAGCACGCGCAACGCGTCAGGCACGGCCAACGAGAGCCCGCCGAGGTGTCCGCGCGTCGCCATCGAGCGAATAAAAACCCGCTCGTTCGTGGCGTGTTCTTGCATGCGAATTCGATCGCCGAGAATCGCGCCGCCGCTAAAGGGACTACTCGGATCGACGCAGAGTACGCCGATTTGATCCAGCGCCACGCTGGCGATTTCGCCCCCGAGCAACGTCGTGATGAGTCGATCAGTCAACGTCGATTTGCCCGCGCCGGGCGGGCCCGTGATGCCCACCACGAAGGGCGCTGGCGCGGTGTAGGCGAGGGCCACGCTGTCGCGCAAGTGTTCGCCGCCCGACTCGACGTAGGTGAGCAGTCGCGCGAGGGCGGTGCGCGAACCCTCGCGTGCGCGCGCCATGAGCGTCGCGGCGTCGCGCGCAATCACGATTCGCGCTCCACGTGGGCACCGAGTGCGCGCAGACGCGCGGCGAAGTGGTCGTAACCTCGGTCGAGATGTTCAAGCCCGTGCACGGTCGTGGCGCCTTCGGCGACGAGCCCCGCGAGGACGAGGGCCGCCCCCGCACGAATGTCGGTCGCGTGCACGCTGGCGCCTACGAAATTCTCGACGCCACGCACGACCGCGTGGTGGCCCTCGGTAGTGATGCGCGCGCCTAGGCGCCCCAGCTCGTCGACGTAGCGAAATCGACCAACGAAGAGGTTCTCGGTTACGACGGACACGCCCTCGGCGAGACACAACACCGTCGTCAGTAGTGGCTTGTAGTCCGTCGCCACCCCGGGATAGGGCAACGTCGCCACGTCACAGGCCCGCAGTCGATGCGGGCCGCTCACCGCCACACCGTCGCCACGTACGTCCACGTCGGCGCCCATGGCGACCAGCTTGCGCAGCAACATCTCCATATGCTCGGCGCGTGCGTCAAGGACCCGTACACGTCCTTTCGTGATGAGCCCGGCCGCCAGGTAGGTCGCCGTCACGACTCGGTCGGCGACGACGGTGTGTTCGGCGGGGTGCAGTTCTTCCACGCCGTCGATCGTGAGTCGCGACGTGCCCAGGCCCTCGATGCGCGCACCCATCGCCAGAAGTTGACGTCCCAGGTCTTCAACTTCGGGTTCGCGCGCCGCGTTATCGATCACGCTGCGACCTTCGGCGAGTACGGCCGCCATCATCAAGTTGTCGGTTGCGGTGTGACTGGGGTATTCGAGCGTGGTGCGCGTGGCCCGTAGTCGAGGTCGCGCAACGGTCGCGTTGATCGACGTGCGATCGTTGCTAAAGGTCGCCCCCATGGCGCTCAGTCCGTCAGTATGGAAGTTGATCGGACGCTGACCAAAGTCGTCGCCACCGGGCAGCGCCATGTGCGCTTCACCGCAACGCGCGAGCAAGGGTCCCAGAATGACGATCGACGCGCGCATGGCTTCAAAGAGGTGCGCCGGTGCGTAGGGACGAAGCGCCTCTCGCCGGGGCACCACAATCGTGAGTTCGTGTTCGCCGCTGCGCGCCACCTGACAACCCAGCGATTCGAGCAGCTCACCCATGACTATTACGTCGGTGATCTCGGGTACGTTCCGTAAGCGATGAGTGCCGCTGGCCAGCAGACAGGCGGCCATCTCTTTTAAGACCGCGTTCTTCGCACCGTAGGCCAGCACCTCGCCCTCGAGTGGTCCAGCGGGCTTTACGACGAGAGAACTCACCCCTTTAGTATTGCCGCCTCACGCGCGACGCCTGATGAGCGCGCAACTGCCGAGTACGCTGGCCTGGTGCAGCCACCATCTCGGCCGGACCGCAATATTGCCCTCGAACTTATTCGCGTCACCGAAGCCGCCGCTATCGCCGCCGCTCGCTGGTCGGGACGCGGCGACAAGAACGCCGCCGACGGTGCGGCGGTGGACGCGATGAGGTTCGTCTTGGGCGCCGTGGCGATGGACGGTGTCGTCGTCATTGGTGAAGGCGAGAAAGACCAAGCGCCCATGCTCTATAACGGCGAACGAATCGGCGACGGTCGCCCGCCCATGGTTGACGTCGCGGTCGATCCCATTGACGGCACGACGCTCACCGCCATGGGTCGCAACGGAGCGGTCTCGGTGATTGCGCTCTCCGAGGCCGGCACGATGTTTAACCCGGGTCCGTGTTTTTATATGAAAAAAGTAGCGGTGGGTCCACGCGGACGCGGCAGCGTCGACGTGCACGCCTCGGCCACGGAGAACCTGCACGAACTCGCGAAGCGTTTGAAAAAGCCCGTCCAGGAGTTGGGCGTCGTCATTTTGGACCGTCCGCGTCACGACGACCTCGTCGCCGAAGTGCGTGAGGCGGGAGCCCGCGTCCTTTCGATTACCGACGGTGACGTCGCTGGTGCGATCGCGACGGGTTGGCCCAACTCCGGCGCCGACGTGCTCTTCGGCATTGGCGGCACGCCCGAGGGCGTAATCGCCGCGGCCGCGCTCAAAGGTCTCGGTGGTGAAATTCAAGGAGTCCTGCACGCCACGACTCCGGAGTTTCGCGCCAGCGCCGAGGCACTCGGTTACGACTTCACCAAGGTCTTAACGACCGACGACCTCGTCGCGAGTGATAACTGCTTTTTCTCCTTAACCGCAATCACCGACGGTGATTTTTTACGTGGTGTGC
>NCBD01000024.1 GCA_002255315.1 Actinobacteria bacterium 21-64-8
ATCGCCTCCGTAGCTCGTTGTCCGGATTCAGACGGACCACGAGGTCCCGCAACCGGAACTCGCCGCGCTCATCGACCATCTCGGGCAGCACCGCCAGTACCTCGTCGCGCAGCGTTAACGGGTACGGACCAGGGCGAAGGCGGACCTGAAAGGCCTCGAGCCGAACCAGCCACGGTTTCGCCTGGGGTGACCGCACCTCCACCAAGCGACGATGCCCGCACGACTCGTGCGGGCATCGTCGCATTTGGGGCCACGGTTGAACGAAGCAGCTTCAATTCAAGCGGTGTCGAAGACGCGTGGCGATTCAAATTCATTTGCGGCCCTTATCGCCGCTCCCGCGCGCGCGTAGCTCGGACAATGCAACTCACCACGTGTCTCTGGTTCGACGGCAATGCCCGAGAAGCGGCCGAATTTTACGTCGCACACTTTCCGAATAGTTCGCTCAACGAGCACTGGACAACTCCAGCCGACACGCCCGGCAATGACGCCGGCGATGAGGTTACGGTCGACTTCACAATCTTTGGCCAACCGTTCGTGGGACGTAACGGCGGACCGATGTTCCACTTCAATGAAGCGATTTCCTTTCGAATTCCCTGCGCGACGCAGCACGACATCGACTACTACTGGGAACTGCTCACCAGTAATGGCGGGGCCGAAAGTCGGTGCGGATGGTGAGGCGTTCACTTTGGAATTTCGTGGCAGGTGGTCTCACCAGAGATGGGTCGCTACCTCGGTGGGCCGAGCGCCGCGGGTGCCGCTGCGGCGACGAACGCGATGCTGTCGATGACGAAGATTGTCTTAAGCGAGTTGCGCGACGCGTACGAAGGAGCCGCGAACGGCGCCTAGTGCAGCACTACCGCAAGGGCGGCGAAGTGAAGACCCGCCCCGACGAGGGTCATCGCGTGAAAGAGCTCGTGGTACCCAAAAACGCGAGGACTGAGCTGGGGGCGCTTGAGGGCGTAAAACACGGCGCCGAGTGAGTACGCGAGACCGCCCAATACGATCAGCACGAAACACGTCAGGCCCCCACCACGATAGATCTGCGGTAGAACGCCCACCGCCGCCCACCCGACAACTAGGTAGGGCAACGTGTTGACCCACTTAGGCGTGTCGAGGGCAAATTGCCGCACACCAATGCCCACGAGCGCACCGCCGCCAATCACGGCTAAGAGCACGACCCGAATGGTGCCGTGCATAGTGAGGCCGGCAATTGCGAGATACGACCCGGTAATCGCGAGAAATATGGCGGAGTGATCGGCGCGGCGCCACGCCCGACGCCGAGGTGGCGACCACTGAATCCGGTGAAAGAGGGCGCTCGTTAGCATCATCGCGTCAACGCCAACCACGTAACACAGTACCCAAGCCACCTGCGACCAGGTGTGCGCACGAATGAACAACAATGGCGACGTCGCCACCAACACCACCGCGCCCACGGCGTGTAGCCACCCTCGAAGTAACGGCTTTTTCTTCCACTGACGAGCGCGTTTTGCTCACCAGCCCACACTAGGGCGCACCTTCATCGCGCGCCGAAGCGTCAGGTCGCTCAGATTACGCTCGCCGTATGAAGATTGCCGTCGCTCAACGCGTCATCAACGAGACCACCTCCACCGGCGAGGTCGCCTGATAATGCAGCGATCGCAACGAGTCATCATCGATCTTCTCTGCCTCGTCGTCTTTGTCGCCATCGGACGATCGACCCACGACCATGGCGTGGCGCTATCAGGCATGTTCAAGACGCTGTGGCCCTTCGTGGTCGGACTCGGCGCGAGTTGGACAATACTTATTCGCCGGCGCTGCTCGGGCGCGTCATTCGCGGATGCCGCCCTCATCGTGGTCGTTACCGTGGCCCTGGGCATGACCCTTCGCGTCATGGCCGGCCAAGGCACCGCGGTCGCCTTCATCATCGTGGCGCTCGCCTTTTTGTCACTGACGATGGGGGGATGGCGACTCCTCGTACACGGGTGGAGACGCCGGCGCCCCTAGCGCTCGATGCCGCGTCACGGCGCCAGTCGCTCGAGGGCCACCCGAACGCGCGCGATGGGATCGCGAGCGAGTAGCGCCCTACGAGAGTCCGACACCGGCAGTTGGCGACGAATCATCACCTTGAGCGCCATCTCGCGCACTCGCCACGATTCGTCCTTCAGTGACGCGATCACGACCGACGACGCGCGTGGCTCCCACGAGTACAGGAACGCCCGCAGTGACCACACCCGGGGCCAGTAACCTTCAACTCCGCCTTCTCGGCCCTGCAGGACATGCCTGGCGTGTTGACCAGATAGTCCGACGAGAAACTCACCGTCGATCTCACCTTTGGTCAACACTTCGATGCATCGATCGATGACCCAAGTTGTTCCGTGCGAGGCCACGAGCGTCGCTACCGCTTCGCGGGGTGAGGCACCGAGGAATCCAGCCACGGCACCAGTGTGCCACCTGCGACGTTCGTCGACGGCATAGCCGAGCCGTCACCAGCGCTGTACCGCCTTCTCGGTGCGCCGGCGTCTTCGCCGCGAAGCACTCACCACCCTAAAGTCGTTTCATGAGTCCCCTCACCCTGGTCATCATCATTGCGGGTGTCGCCGCCGCGTTCGCGTGGATCGCCTCACTACTAACGAAGGACTATTCGTGGGTTGATCGAAGTTGGTCTATCGTCCCCGTGGTGTACCTGTGGGTCTTCGCAGGAGACGCACACCTTCGCAACGCACGACTCGATGTCATGGCGTTTCTCGTCACACTCTGGGGTGTGCGTTTGACCTTTAACTTCGCGCGCAAGGGTGGCTATCGAGGCGTCGAAGATTACCGATGGGAGGTCTTGCGCTCGCGGATGAGCGGCGCGCAGTTCCAACTCTTTAATTTTTTCTTCATCGTGCTCTACCAGCACGCACTCTTAGTACTCATTACGCTGCCCGCGTTTAGCGCCTACGGCCAACAACGCAAGGGCTTTAGCGTCCTTGACGGACTTCTCGCGGTGGTCTTTCTCGTGTGCCTGGGCTTAGAGACAGTCGCTGATGAGCAGCAGTGGCGTTTCCAGTCGCGCAAGCACGACGCCATGTCGCGGGGTGAAACGCCGAACGTTCGCTTTCTCCAGACTGGCCTCTTTCGCTACGCACGGCACCCAAACTATTTCTTCGAGATCGCCCAGTGGTGGGTACTTTTCTTCTTTGGTGCGGTGGCGCAAGACTCACTCATCCAATGGACCGCGCTCGGAGCGGTGCTGCTGACGTTGTTGTTCGTCGGTTCGACTCGCTTTACTGAGCAGATCACTCTCTCTCGCTACCCCGAGTACGCGCTCTACCAACGTCGCACGTCGGCGGTGATTCCGTGGCCAGCGCGCGAACGAGGCAACACCATTGAGGCGAACGCGCACGCGTAGGGCGTTGCACCCGGCCGAGCGACTAGTTCGCGCCGACGCCCAACATCACGGCCGCGTGAGGCGCGTACGGGCACGACGGATCAGACGCCAGCGGATCGCCCCTCGAAGCGTAGGCGCGGGCGCGCGATCCACCACAGAGATCAACTGCTTCACATTCGCCGCAGGGACCGCGGAACTTCCCGGCGCGAATGGTGCGAAGGAGCTCATGATCTTGATAGATCGCCATGAGACCTTGGCGCCGGACGTTACCGAGTGACAGCGGCAAAAACCCCGACGCGAAAACCTCTCCGCTCGAAGAGACGAAGATGACGCCCTTGCCGTCACGCGTGGCCACACTCGGTGCGCGTAGCCCACGGTGACTTTCGCCGAGTCGGGCGACCAGATCATCACGTAGGTACGACGATTCTTGATCGAGGTGGTCCGTCGCTTGCGCGTGGGCGCGGTCCTTCACGTAGCGACGAAAGTACGGAGCTTCGACGGTGCGCACCGTCATGCCGTAGCGCGACGCCTCGAGCAAAAACTCACAGACCTCGTGAATTTCGTCGGGCGCCAACTCCAAGCCCGCCGTCGCGCGTCCCGTCGCAACGACGAAGAAAACCTCCCACGCGTCGACGTTGAGCTCCACCAAGAAGGCGGCGATGGCCGCGAGTTCGTTCACGTTGGGGCGCATCACCGTCGTGTTGACCTGAACGTGAAACCCCCAACGCTTGAGATCTTTGAGAGCCTGCACCGTTGCCTCGAAGTGACCGGTAACGCCGCGAATCTCGTCGTGGGTAGCGGGGATTGCTCCGTCCAAACTCAGCGACACCGATCGTACGCCGTGCTCGCGCAACGCCCGAATGGCCCCCACGTTCAACAACGGGGTCACCGACGGCGCCAGCGCCACGGGAACACCTCGCGCGGCGGCGTGGTCCAAGAGCAAAAAAAGGTCGGGGCGCTTCAGACAGTCCCCGCCGGTCAAGATCAAAATAGGTCGAGGACTCCCGAGAGCGGCCAGCTCGTCGATGAGGTTCCGTCCTTCTTCGAAGGAGAGCTCGTCGGGTGCCGCGTGGCGTTGCGCGCTCGCGCGACAGTGCCGACACGCCAAATCACAGGCCCGGGTCATTTCCCAAAACACCAACAGTGGTCGGCGGTCGAAACGATTGGAGAGCGACACCGTTGAGGTCGCTGCGCGCAACGTGTCACGCTGAAGATTGACTGACTCGCTCACGCTTCGATTCTGGTGCCCATTCGAGTCGACGCACTAGGGCCAAAAGTCCACTCGTCGAGCGCCTAGCCCCTCGATGGTGCCTGAAATGTCGCGCGCCACGACGAGTCCCACGCCGACGACGCCTCGACGGCGAGCGCCGCGCGCAACAACGTCGCCTCCGCACCCGCTCGCCCCACGAGCGCGGCACCCACCGGGAGCCCGCCTACGAGATCAACGGGTACGTTCATTATCGGCCAGCCGGCAATCGCGGGCGGCGTCGTGGCGCAACTGGCCGCAACGCCGTAGTGGCCGCCCACGATTAAGTCACTCTTCCACGCGGGACCGTACGAGGGGGCCAAGATCGCGTCGACTCCGTCGAGACCCGGCGTCAGGCACTCGTCGACCGCCCACCGCAGGGAGTTCGCCCGCGCGGCTTGGTAGAGCTCGCCCGCCCGCCCGCCCGAGGCGATTGCCATGTCGAGAAACTCGTGGCCGAAAAACGGTAACTCGATATCGGCGTGCGCGTTCTCGAAAGCCACGACGTCCGCGACTGACCGCACCCCCTCACCGGGGCGTCCTTCGAGGTACGCGCCTAGGTCGTCGTACAACTCGGCGACCATCACGCTCATCTCGTCGGTGAGCACCTCGGACGTCGGAATCGCCACCTCTCGATCAATCACCTCGTGACCGGCTCGACGAAGGGCTTCGACCAGTTGACGTAGGGCTTCGTCGGTCGCGGGATGGTTCGTGTTCCAAGTGGTGGCGAAGGCAAAATGCAACGGCTCGGTAGCCCCGAGTGAAACCGCGCCGCCCGAGAGAATGTCGTAGAGCGCCGCCACGTCTCGGACACTGCGTCCCATAGGTCCGGGGCTGTCCTGACTTGCGCTAATGGGAACGACGCCCACACGTGAGACGACCCCCACCGTGGGCTTGAGACCAACGACGCCGTTGACCGACGAGGGGCAGACGATCGAGCCATCCGTCTCGGTGCCAATTGCCAGTGGCGCGTAGCCCGCGGCGAGTGCGGCACCCGAGCCCGACGACGAACCGCCCGCCGAGCGGTCAAGCGCCCACGGATTAGCGACCAGTCCCCCCGTCGCGGACCACCCACTCGTCGAGCGCGGTGAGCGAAGATTGGCCCATTCAGACAGATTCGTCGAACCAAGCACGACTAAACCAGCGTCACGCAGTCGCGTTACCAACGGCGCATCGTTCGCGGGGCGTCCTCGCAACGACGTCGATCCTGCCGCCCCGGGCAGACCCGCGGCTTCGATGTTGTCTTTAATCACGATCGGCACGCCGTGCAGTGAACTGCGAAGCGTTCCGGCTCGTCGCTCGTCATCGAGACGAGTGGCCTGGTCAAGTGCGTCGTCGCTGAGTGCCGCCATGGCGTGCAGTTGCGTCGTCGTCTCGGGCGCGTCGAGTGCGCGCACGCGCTCGATGAGCTTCTCGACGATTTCGTACGACGTCCAGCGATTGGTAGCCAGCGCGTCAACCATCTCGTCAACACTCGCGTAGGCGTACGGGGCACTCGGAAGGTGGGGATCGGTCATCGGCTTAGCGTAGCCACGGCGCGTCAGTCGTGGCGTGTCAAACTTGGTGCCACCACGACAAAGCCACCATCACGTTTCCTCACGCGCCACCCCTGCCACGTGAAGTCTTCGAGGTCGCCCAATCCCTGGAGCATCAAACGTCGAGCGAGCGCGCCCTTGATCGCCTTCGCGTCGTGGCCCACCGCGCGCGAGTGTTTTGCATCGACGAAGCTCACACGCACGAAGTCGACGAGGTTCGCCAGCGCGTCCACGTCAAGGGCCGCCGCGTGTTCAGCGGGTAAGAGATCGACCACCGTCGAGCCTCCAACGTACGCGGCAAGCGCCTGCGTCAGCGGCCGACGCCAAAATCGCGCGACCACGCCCGTGTTGTGTAAGCGGACGCTCATCTTCATTCGGTAGTCGGCAATTACGTCGTTGGCGGTGGTTACGCCGTAGAGCGACGAGGGCACGAGTACGCGTCGGCGTTGGGCGCCGGTCAGTGAACTCGGCGCAAAATGGCGCCAGACCACCCCGTCGTAGCGCCGCCACGCGGGCATGAGCAGCGACTCGCCATCGAGATAGGTACCTAACGCATCGAGCCCTCGACGCGCGAGGTCGCCGTGCGCGTTGACGAGCTGTTCGCGTTCGTGCCGAGAAGCTCGTTCGAGCGACGTTCGTAGCGCCACGGCCACCGCTGCTCGTTCGTCACCCAAGGTCAAGGCAAACTCATCGGGCGTGCGACGCCGTGTGCCCCCCGCTACCTTCCCTTCTGACGGAGGGAGCAGGAGGAAGGGAGTTCGCGCCACGGCCTCCCAGGGTAACGCCCGTGTCGGGCTAGGCCGCCTGGAGCGTGTCCTTTGTGAGACCGAAGGTACGCAAGAAGCTACGAACCTTCATGACTTGATCCTCCGTCAGTTCGCGCGCCTTCGTTGACCCGAACGAGTAGGTCTCACCGCCAATGGTCACGGCCCAATTACCGCGATGCGTTTCGTGCACGTCGCCAAAACGGCCCAGCAACGAACAGACGTCGTGCCACTGGATGTTGTGGTTAATCGGGTGGCAAAAGACCTTCTGCGCCGTCGCACGATGGTGATGATCCAACTTGATCGACATAGTCAACCCCCTGAGGGAGTGGAGAGTTTTTCTCCCTCGAGAGCACTATCTACCCTCTAGCTACGGCTGTCAAGGAGCGCCACCAGTTCCACGTGCTCGGTCATCGGGAACAGGTCAAAAACCCGCAATTCTTGAAGATTCAAACCCTCACGGGCAAAGTTCGCCACGTCGCGCGCGAAAGTCGCCGCGTCACACGAGACGTACACCACACGCCGAGGGCGCCGACGCGCCAGGGCAGCCGCGACGCCGCGCGCCAGACCAGTGCGCGGCGGATCGACTACGACGAGATCGCCTTCGTACACCGCGTCAGCAATTGAGCGCGGGCTGACCTGCCACTGGCGAACCTTGAACGGCGCGAGACCTTCAAGATTCACCCGTGCGTCACGAACGGCGCTCGGACTGGACTCAACGGCGGTGATGCGTCCCCGCGCGCCCACCACGCGCGCGAGCGCGACACTGAATAGGCCCACGCCACTAAAGAAGTCCACGACGTGATCGCCCGGCTCGGCCGCCAGGTTCGTCATCACGGCGTCGCTCAGCACGGTGGGCGCGTCTACGTGCGACTGCCAAAACGACGCGGGACTGACGTTCATCACCGTGCCCGACACATTCACTCGCGAGACCGTCGTTGGATCGAAGGCTTGATTGGACAACGAGCGAAGGTCGAAGAACTGTCCGTGAAATCCCTCGCGCCAGGCCACGGCGAAGGGTTCGCCGTCGCCGATGGCACGCAGTTCGACTTCGCCGTAGCCGCGCCAACGGTGCTCAAAGGCTTCCGCGAGGCGCGGCGACGCAATCCAACACTGGTCAAGGGTGACGGTCTCGTGCGAGTGATATTGGCGGAGCCCGAGGTAGCCCTCCTCATCGACGACGCAGCGCACTCGAGTGCGTGAACCATGCGCCGGCGAAGGAGCTGGCTCGACGGTGACTTCACGAGTTAGTCCCGCGACGCGGCGTAACTGTTCGGCGACTAGGAACGCTTTCCAACCCAGTTGGGCGTTCGACGAGGCGTGCTGGAGATCGCAACCTCCGCATCCGCCCGGATGAGCGTAGGCACACGGGGCGACGACTCGTTCGCTACTGGCTTCGAGTACTTCGACGGCGTCGGCGCGCAGAAACTTCGACGTTTCGCCCGTCACGCGTACGCGCACCAGTTCACCCACCAGCGCGTGACGCACAAAAACGACCCGACCGTCACTGGCGCGTCCCACGCCTCCGCCCGCGGCGGGACGATCAACTCGAATCGGGTCACTGAGCGCCGCGTCGTTCACGGCGTCACTCATTGCGAGCCAAAAAAATGTCCACCAACGCGGCGGCGCGTAGGCGCGAGGCTGGCGTTTCGCGAGCGGTCTGGGCGAGGAGAGCCCCGGCGTCAAGACCGAGATCACGTGACTCTTCGGGGTCGGCGGCGAGCCATCCCGCAAGCTGAATCTCATCGATTTCGGGATGAAACTGCACGCCGACGTCGCGTCCCAGCGCGAAGGCCTGGACGGCGCGAGGTGAGGTCGCCCAAACCTCCGCGTGGCTGGGCAGCGAACACGCGTCGAAGTGAAACTCAAACCATGGTCCGCTCGGGAGTCCAACTGGACTGACGACGTCGACGTCAAACCAACCAATTTCGCCGTCGTCCGCGCGTGACACGTCGCCGCCGTGGAGTCGACAGAGGGCCTGAGCACCAAAACAGATGCCAAGGATTGGTATGGCGCGCTCGGCGGCGTCCGCCATGAGGGCCAGCTCGCGTCCGAACCACGCCGCCTCGACTTCGCGGTCGTAGACGGCGCACTTCGAACCGAGAATGACCAACACGTCGACGCCCTCAAGCGTGGGCGTCTCACTGTGTGCGTTCATCATCGCCACGCGTAACTCAAAGCCGCGAGCTTCGAACGCGTCGCCAATTAGCCCAGGGCGGTCCTCATCATGGTGGCGGAGTACCAACGCGCGCTTCATGCACGTGCACTCTAGTGACGTCGGCCTAGCCGCCCGGCAGCGACCAACCCATGGACGTCGCTATCTCACGACAGGTGGGACAAATGGGGTAACGCTGCGGGTCCCGACCGGGCACCCACACCTTGCCGCAGAGCGCGCGTACCGGCGTCGCGTTAATCATGCCCTCAACGACCGAGTTCTCGAGCGGCACGAACTCGCCGTCTTTGGGGGTGTAACCCTCGAGGACCACGTGGGTGAAGCGCTCGTGATCTCCGTCGTCAGTCGTGACGACTTCGTGGACCAAGAGATCGGTCTGGCCTTGCGTACTCACGTCCCCCAGAATAGAGGTCGCTAACGTTTCGAGCGATGCCACGACGAAAACGCGCACTGCCGCGCACCCATCCCCTCGGGCGCGTCGCGTCACACTTCACGCGCGAAGGCACGCCAAAGACGACGTACCGCACCCGTCAAGAAGCAGAACAGTCCGCTCGGCTCGCCTGGACACTCAGCGGCGTCGACCTCAACGCGTACCGATGTGACGTCTGCCACCAGTGGCACATTGGCAAACGATTCCGCGACGATTAGCGACGTACGCCAAAAACGGGCAAGATGGAAGGAACCCGAAGCGAAAGGTTCACCATGTCGGTGCAGGCGTACATCTTGATCCAGTCAGAAATCGGCTCGAGCGAGGCCGTCGTGCTCGCCACGCGTGCCGTACCGGGCGTACTCGAGTCCTTCGAAGTCACGGGGCCCTACGACGTCATCGTGCGTTGCGAGGCCGGCAGTGTCGACGACCTCGGCAAATTCATCGTGGGCGCGATTCAAAAGGTTCCCGGCATCACGCGCACGCTGACCTGTCCCGTCGTCAATATTTAGCCGAACGCTCCCGCCTCACGTAGTTGCGTGAGTTGCTCCTCACTCAGTCCCCAGGCGAGCAGACCGTCTCGCGTTCCCGAACCCGGCGTCGCCGCGGCGAAGGTAAGTTCGGGCCTCGTTTTAGAGAAACGGGGCGCGGGACGAGGTTCGGCGTGCTCGCCGTGGACGAGAAACACGTCGCGTTCACTGTTGAAGCGATGGCGGGCCGCTTCGCGCGGGGAGAGGACCGGCGTCACGCAGGCATCGACGTGCTCGAAAATCGTTGTCCACTCCTCTCGGGTCTTCGTGCGAAACACTGAAGCAAATTGTTCACGAAGTACTGCCCACCCTGCGCGATCAAACTGCTCGGGCAGCGTTTCGGGGACGAGCGAAAGGCCCGACACCAGGGCCGCGAAGAATTGGGGTTCAATCGCGCCCACAGCCATGTATTGATCATCGCTGGTTGCGTAGACGTCGTAGAAAGGTGCGCCCGAGTCCAAGAGGTTCTCGCCGCGCACTTCGTGCCAGTAGCCCCGATTAAGAAACGAGTGGAGCATCGATGTCAACGACGCCGAACCGTCCACCATCGCCGCGTCCACCACTTGACCCTCGCCACTTCGCGCGACGTCAATCAGCGCTGCCAACACGCCCATGACCAAAAACATCGCTCCACCGCCAAAGTCTCCGACGAGGTTCATGGGCGGCACGGGCGCTTCACCACTACGACCGATCGGCCATAAGGCGCCCGACACCGCGACGTAATTAATGTCGTGACCGGCGCGCTGCGCCAGTGGCCCCACCTGGCCGTAACCCGTCATTCGTCCATAGACCAACCGAGGATTTCGTTCGAGGCAGGCAGCGGGCCCGACCCCCAGCCGTTCAGCGACACCGGGGCGAAAGCCCTCAATCAAAACGTCGGCGCGTGCGCACAGGTCGAGAACTAAATCGCGCCCGGCGGGTGACTTCAAGTCCAGCGCAACCGAATGTCGACCACGATTGAGCGTCTCGCCCGTCGGCGCTGAGGGTGCATCCGGGTCGCCACGCTCGAGCCGCAGCACGTCGGCGCCCAAATCAGC
>NCBD01000156.1 GCA_002255315.1 Actinobacteria bacterium 21-64-8
CAGCTTAACCCGACCCAGCTTGAGTATTGCCTGAGCGACAGTAAGCTCAAGGCTTACATGGGCCCGGCAGGCTGCGCCAAGACCAGCACTGGCTGCGCGGATATCATGCTGCGGGCATTGCTCATGCCCGGCACTAAGTGGTTCGTTGCGCGTCGCGACTACAACGACTGCTGCACGACCAAACCGCCAACACCATTGCCGGGGCGGTGATGCACGTGCCGCGTACGGCGGCGACCATCATCCCCTACCGCACGTTGCGCACGCGCATTGGCGAAGGTGACGTCACCGAACAACCCGTGAGCGACGAGGTGACTCGTGGGGGCGTGCGCGAAGACGCGCGTCTCGACGCCGACGTGAAGCTCTCGGAGCGTTCCGTTGGCGCGGCTCCCATCGGGGGATTACTCGAACGTCAGCGCGTCGAGATCGCCGGGCGAGTGCGCGCGATGGCGATTGATCACGAGAGTGGCATCCACGAGTTGCGCTGTGTCATTGCCGACAACTCGGGCTCTATCACGCTGGTCTTTCAGGGTCGCTCCCACGTGCCAGGTATTGAACGCGGCACGCGGCTGTTGGTGCGCGGAACGGTGACCTCGCTGCGCCGCGAGGCCGTGATCTTGAATCCTCAGTACGAAATCGTCGCCGCGCCCCAGAGTAACGATTAGTCCCGAAGTTCGGGCGTACAGGCCATGGGGCGACTGGCGAACGGCGCCCATGGCGTTGCTAGGGTCCTAGGCCTGTCTATTTTGTAGGACGAATGCGTGGCGCCGTGGCGTCACGCCCGAGTTCCGAGAGGTGGTGAGCGTGGCGCGAGTGCTCGTGATCGTTGAATCAGTTGCCAAGGCGACGCGCATCCAGGGGATGCTCGGTCCGGACTTCATCGTCAAGCCTTCGGTCGGCCACGTCCGCGACCTGCCCCAGAGCGCCGCCGAGATTCCCCCGTCGGTGAAGAGCGAGCGGTGGGCGCGCCTCGGCATCAACGTCGACGATCACTTCAAGCCGGTCTACGTCGTGTCGAGCGATCGCAAGAAAGTGGTCGCCGAACTCCGCGACGCGCTCAAGCAGGTCGACGAGCTCTACCTCGCCACCGACGAAGACCGCGAAGGTGAAGCGATCGCCTGGCACCTTCAAGAGGTACTCAATCCCAAGGTCCCCGTCAAGCGCATGGTCTTTCACGAGATCACCCCCGCCGCGATTGAGCGAGCCGTCGCCGAGACGCGCGATCTCGACCTTCGCCTCGTCGACGCCCAAGAGGGTCGACGGTTTCTCGACCGTCTCGTCGGTTACGAAGTTTCGCCCGTCTTGTGGCGCGCGGTCGACAAGGCCCGTTCGGCGGGGCGCGTGCAGTCCGTCGCAATTCGCTTGGTTTGTGAACGAGAACGTGAACGAATGGCCTTTCGCTCTGCGTCGTGGTTCGACGTCACCGCCACCTTGCGCGCGAGCGAGGGCACCTTTGAAGCGACCGTCGAGTCGCTGAATTCGGTGGCGCTCGCGACCTCGAAGCACTTCAACTCCGTGGGCCAACTCGAGTCCAAGACGGTCGTTGACGTCGTGAGCGAAGCGAGTGCCACTTCGCTCAGTGAGCGCCTCACGGGCGCTACGCCGCGCGTGAGCGCCGTTTCGTCGACCGCACGCACGCAGCGTCCCCAGCCACCCTTTATGACGTCGTCGCTGCAGATTGAGGCGAGCCGCAAGCTTCGCTTCGACCCCGAGCGGACCATGCGTGCCGCTCAACGACTATACGAACAGGGCTGGATTACCTACATGCGTACTGACTCGACGACGTTGTCGAGTGAGGCAATCGACGCCGCGCGCAGTCAGGCCGCGTCGATGTTCGGTGACGACTACGTCGCCGACGCGCCGCGCCGCTACGACCGAAAAGTGAAAAACGCCCAGGAGGCGCACGAAGCAATTCGTCCCGCCGGCGAGAGTTTTCGAACGCTCGACGAAGCGTCGAGTGCGCTCGCGGGCGACGAACTCGCGGTCTACGATTTAATTTGGAAACGCACCATCGCCTCACAGATGGTTGACGCGCGCCTCACCCAGGACCGCGTCACGCTCACCACAACCCTCGAGGGCGTCGAGGGCTACGGTGGCGGTCTCGAGGTAGTGCTCGTCGCGACGGGGATGCGCATTGAGTTCGCGGGTTTTCGCCGCGCCTACGTCGAAGGAACCGACGACCCCGAAGCCGAACTGGCCGACCAGGAGCGACTGCTGCCAACCCTGCGCGAACGAGATGAGGTGCCCGTCGAGCGCGCCGAGGCCAAGGGGCACGACACCCAGCCGCCCGACCGCTACTCCGAAGCGACACTGATCAAAAAGCTCGAGGACCTCGGCATCGGTCGACCCTCGACGTACGCCTCGGTGATGAAGACCATCGATCGACGCGGTTACGTTTGGAAAAAGGGTAAGTCCCTCGTACCCACCTTTCGTGCCTTTGCGGTGGTGAATTTGCTCGAAACACACTTCGCGGACCTCGTCGACTATCGATTCACCGCTGAGATGGAAGATCAACTCGACGAGATTGCCCAGGGTCGCCAAGACCTCGAACCCTGGCTCCACCGGTTTTACTTCGGCGACCCCGAGGCCGACGGCGACTTCGCGAAGGTGGGCCTGCACCGCGCGACGCACGAACAGATTGAGTTCGACTTCGCCGCCATTAATTCGCTCGCCCTGGG
>NCBD01000025.1 GCA_002255315.1 Actinobacteria bacterium 21-64-8
TCTCGTGATCCCCACGACAAGCGCTCCACCCGGGTGCGCTTGAGCGCGAACGGACGGCGCGAACTTGATGGCATTCGTCAACGCAAGACGGAGTTTCTCGAGCGTCGTCTCGCCGCACTGTCGCGCGGGGATCAAGCGCGCGCCCACGAACTCGTTGCGTTTCTTGAAGCCCTGTTGGAAGACGAGTGAACGCCGTCGCGACCTTTAAGTCGCGCACCTTCGCGGCGCTGAAGGTCCGTAACTTTCGTCTGTACTTCGTGGGACAACTGATCTCCATTTCGGGTACCTGGATGCAGATGGTGGCCCAGGGCTGGCTCGTGTTGCAACTGACCAACTCCTCGGTCGCCCTCGGCACCGCCGTCGCGTTGCAGTATCTTCCAACACTGCTCGCGGGTTCGTACGGGGGGCTGATTGCCGATCGTTATGACAAACGCCGCATTTTGTACTTCACCCAGTCGTCGGCCGGTGTGCTGGCGCTGCTGTTGGGCGTGCTCGTCTCGTCGGGCCGCGTGAACCTCACGGCGGTCTACCTCATTGCGTCGGGGCTTGGGATTGTGAATCTCTTTGACACGCCGGCGCGCCAGGCTTTCGTCCAACAGATGGTCGGGCGCGATCTCATCGCCAACGCCGTCAGCCTCAACAGCGTCTTGATGAACTCGGGGCGTTTGGTGGGGCCCGCCATAGCGACGGGCGCCATTGCCGCGCTCGGTACCGCTGCCTGCTTTTACGCCAACGCGGGCTCGTTCGTGGCGGTCTTGATCGCGTTGTGGATGATGCGCGCGTCAGAGTTCGTACCCATGCGCGTGGTCGCGCGCGATAAGGGTCAGCTCCGCCTCGGACTGCGCTACGCGTTGGAAACGCCACTGTTGCGCGACGTGTTGATTGTGGTCACGGTGCTCGGCACCTTCGCCTACAACTTCACCGTCACACTGCCGCTCTTGGCGCGCCTTACGTTTCACGAGCGCACCGCGACCCAGTACGGCCTCTTGATGGGTGCGATGGGCCTGGGCGCCATCGTCGGTGGTCTGTACGTCGCGCACCGCTCGCGTCCCACCCTCAGCCTTCTCGCGGGTTTAGCGTTCGGATTCGGGGTGTTTATGAACTTGACGGCTTTCGCGCCGTCGATTCACCTGGCGCAGTTGGCGCTCATTCCGACCGGTGCTTTTTCCATTGCCATGATGTCCACGGCAAACGCGCTGTTGCAACTCAACTCCACGGAACACATGCGCGGACGAATCATGAGTCTCTACAGCATCGCTTTCCTCGGTACGACGCCCATTGGCGCGCCACTCATGGGCGTTGTCGCCGCTGCCTCGAACGCCCGTGTCGCGATCATGGTCGGGGCAGTACTCGCGCTGGTCACCGGGCTCTGGCTGACGTGGACCAAGCGCTCGACGCGACAAGGTACGCCGCTGCTGCAGAACGTCTGAGGCGCGTCGACGACGCGAAGGCGAGCGAGTCGACCGTGTTAGGACAGTTCGAGAATCGTCTCGACTGGTCTACTCACCACGAGGGAGGCTTAGGCGAGCGACGGCTTGGGCTCTTTTGGCAGCCCGAGGGCGCGCTCGCCAATGATGTTGCGTTGAATCTCTGCCGTTCCACCCCAAATGGTTTCGGAGCGCGAGAAGAAGAACGACGCTTGCAACTCGGAGACCGGATAGTCGGCGCGGCCTCGACGCATGCCCGCGAGCGCTCCTTCTTCTGGTCCTTTACCGGTGAGGATCTGTGCTTCCATGCCCAGCACGTCGAGGGCGAGTTCCATGGTGTCACGGTGCGTTTCGGACCAGAACATCTTGTTGCACGCGCCCAGTAGCGCCGCATTATGGGTGTTGTTGATGGCGTCGGTCAGGGATCGGTAGCCGTTGATCTCCATGATTTTGACCTTTTGCCAGCTCTTGACGAGCGCGTCACGAATCAGACGGTCGTCGTTCTTGTGCAGACGCTTCGCCTCGGCGACAATGGTCTCCCACTCCTTTAAGAACCGTCGATAGCCCGTCGTCGAAGAGGACCCGCGCTCAAAACCGAGCGTGGTCATGGCGACCTTCCAGCCATTATTGACCCCACCGACCACGTTGTCCTTCGGGCAGCGCGCGTTGGTAAAGAAGACTTCGTTGAACTCCGCCGACCCGTCAACCTGGGTAATGGGGCGAACGTCGACACCCTCTTGGTGCATGGGCACGAGTAAGTAGCTAATGCCCGCGTGCTGGGGGGCGTCGGGATCCGTGCGCGTCATCAAAAAGACGTAGTCCGCGTGCTGGGCCTGGGTGGTCCAGACCTTTTGACCGTTAATAACCCATTCGTCACCGTCGAGCACCGCCGTCGTCTTCAAACTCGCGAGGTCCGAACCAGAATTTGGCTCGGAGAAGCCTTGGCACCAGGCGATGGTGCCCTGAAGAATTCCGGGAATGAACTCCTTTTTCTGCGCTTCGGTTCCCCACTGCAAAATCGTCGGACCGACGAGCGTGTCACCAAAGAAGTCGGCGCGCATGGGCGCACCCGCCTTGGCGAACTCTTCATTTAAGACGACTTGCTCCATGAGCGATAGTCCCTTGCCGCCGTACTCCGTCGGCCAACCCGCGCAGATCCATCCTCCCGCAAAGAGCTTTTCGGTCCAGGTTTCGTTGAAGTGCTTGCGCTCGTCGGCGCTCAGGCTAAAGCCTTCATCAAACCAACCTTCGGGCAGGTTTTCCTTCAGCCAGTTGCGAATGTCGGCACGAAACGCTTCGGCCTCGGTGGGGTAGTTCAGATCCATATCCAAGCAGCGTAGTCACTGGTCACACGGGCCCGCGGCGGCATTTGTGCGCTTCGGTGTCATCGGGGAGAATGGGGAACTCCCACTGAAAGTCGGTTCGTGTCCCGCTCCCTCCGCCAGACCATCGCCGAGACGAAGGCCTCCGCCGCGCGCTCTATGGCCATCGCGCTCCCGGCCCACGTGGCCCCACGCGCGCCGGCGCCGGGCGGGCATCGGATTGCCTTTCTCATTTACCGTGGCAATCCACGCTGCGGTGGGCAGGGCGTCTACACGCGCCACCTCACGCGCGAACTCGTCAACCTCGGCCACTGCGTTGAGGTCTTCGCCGGACCTCCGTGGCCCGAGCTCGACGAGGGCGTGGGCTTTACCCCGGTACGCGCCCTCGACCTCTACCGCGACCCCGACCCCTTTCGCATTCCCGCACCCCGTGAGTTCACGTCTCTCGCCGACGTGAGCGAGTTCGCAGTCATGTTGGCGGCCGGATTTGGCGAACCGCTCGCGTATTCGATGCGCATCGCCAAGCTGTTGCGCCATCGCCGTAGCGACTTTGACATTATTCACGACAATCAGTGTCTCGGTACGGGCATCTTGAAATTGCACCGCTGGGGTTGGCCGCTACTCGAAACCTTGCACCACCCCATTACCGTCGATCGCTCCATCGCGCTCGATCACGCCGAGACTGCGTGGCGGCGCTTTACGACCAGGCGGTGGTTCGGTTTTTTGCGCATGCAGGTGCGCGTGGCCCGTCAACTGCCCGCGGTGTTGACCGTGTCGCATAACTCCAAAGCCGACATCAACGCGCAGATGCACGTGCCGCTCGAACGGCTCACGGTCGTGCCCGTCGGAGTCGATCACACCGTGTTTCGCCCCTACGACGACGTGGTGAAACGGCCCGGACGCTTGATGGTCACCTCAAGTAGTGACGTGCCCATGAAGGGTCTCGTTCCTCTGCTCGAAGCCATTGCCAAACTGCGCACCGAACGCGACCTCGAACTCGTCGTCATTGGTCAACCCAAGGCGAAGGGACGAGTCGCCAAGACCATTGAGCGCCTGGGTCTGTCCGACATCGTGACGACGATTTCGGGCGTGAGCGACGAAGACCTCGCTCGTCTCTACGGTGAGGCCGAAGTCGCGATCGTACCCAGTCTCTACGAGGGCTTTTCCCTGCCCGCGATTGAAGCGATGAGTTGTTCGGTGCCGGTCGTGGCGACGACGGGCGGCGCGCTGCCCGAGGTGGTGGGCGAAAGCGGCGAGACGGGACTACTCGTCGAACCCAATAACGCCGAAGCGTTAGTGAGCGCCATTCGCCAGCTCCTCGACGACGCCACACTGCGCGCACGACTCGGCGCCGCCGGACGCCAACGGGTCATGGAGCGCTTCACCTGGCAGGTCACCGCGCGCGGCACCGCCGCTTGTTACGACGCCATCTTGCGTCACGAGCCCCTGCCCGCGGCGATGCGGTTCGACTGATGCTGACGGCGAACTACGAGAAATTGGGCCTGCGCGCGGGCGAGCGTGTCTTAGACCTAGGTTGTGGCTTCGGACGCCACGCCTTTGAAGCCGCGCGTCGCGGCGCGAAGGTCGTCGCGCTCGACGCGGGACGCGACGAAGTTGCCGGCGTCGTCGCGACGTTCGTCGCGATGGCCGAGGCGGGCGAACTCTTACCGGCCACGACGCACGCGGCCGCGGTCCAAGGTGACGCGCTCGCGCTGCCCTTTGACGAGGGGACTTTTGACCGCGTGATCTGTTCGGAGGTGCTCGAACACATCCCCGACGACGTCGCGGCGATGCGCGAACTCGCGCGAGTCTTGCGCCCCGGGGGCACGATGGCCATTACCGTGCCACGCTTTGGTCCCGAGCTCGTGAACTGGGCGCTGTCGGACGAGTATCACAACGTGCCCGGCGGGCACGTGCGCATCTATCGGCGTTCCGTGCTCGAGTCGCGACTTCGCTCGACCGGACTCGTCGTGACCGGACACCACTACGCCCACGGACTGCACAGTCCCTACTGGTGGCTCAAATGCTTCGTCGGCACAACCAACGACGAGCATCGTCTCGTGAAGCTCTACCACCGGTTCTTAGTCTGGGACATTATGAAAAAACCCCCGCTCACGCGCGGGCTCGAGCGCGTGCTCGCGCCGCTCATGGGCAAGTCGATCATTGTCTATCTCGCCAAGCCCGCGTGACACTCTCGACGCACCTCGGCGCGGGCGTGCCCGACGTGCTCAGCGGCGCCGAAATCGCTGAGAGCGCTCGCTACCTCGCGGCTCTCCAACGTCCGAACGGCATGATTCCCTGGTTCACGGGCGGGCACTGCGATCCGTGGAATCACGTTGAAGTCGCGATGGCACTCACGATCACCGGCCACCTCGACGAGGCGCGCGCCGCCTATCGCTGGCTCGCGCGCACTCAACTCGGTGACGGCAGTTGGTTTAATTACTATCTCGCCGACCGGATTAAGGACCAGCGACTCGACACCAACGTGTGCGCCTACGTGGCGACCGGGCTCTATCACTTTTTACTCGTCACTGGAGACGTCGATTTCGTAGCGGAGCTGTGGTCGACGCTGGACGCGGCCATTGAGTTCGTCCTTCGTTGGCAGCTCGACGACGGCACGGTGCGCTGGTCGCTCGACGCGCTCGGTCGGCCCGAGTCCTACGCGCTGTTGACGGGATCGTCGTCGATCTATCACTCGCTGCGCTGCGCGGTGGCGCTCGGGGAGCGACTCGGCTACGCGCGCGCGCACTGGGAGTGGGCCGCGGGACGCCTCGGTCACGCCGTCGCTCGCCACCCGGGCGCGTTCGCGCCGAAGAACGAGTTCGCGATGGACTGGTACTACCCAGTCTTTTCGGGGGCGCTGCGTGGCGAGGAGGCCCTTCGTCGTCTGGACGAAGGGTGGGACCGTCACGTGATGGAGGGCCTCGGGGTGCGTTGCGTGTCGACGAACGACTGGGTCACCGCCGCCGAGAGCGCGGAGTGCGTCTTGGCCCTCGACGCCATCGGTGAAACGACGCGCGCGCTCGAACTCTTTTCGTGCACTCGTCGTCACCGTCGTCGCGACGGGGCGTACTGGACCGGACTCGTCTACCCCGAGCACGTGACCTTTCCCGCGCTCGAGACCTCGTCGTATACGGCGGCGGTGGTGTTGCTCGCCGCCGACGCACTCTCGTCGGCTTCGCCGGCCGCGGGCCTCTTTCGCCACGAGTTTCTCGCGCCCGCGCCCGAAGTACTCGAACCGGGCTGCGCGCTCGCCGAGCGTTAGCGCACCCTGGTGAGTGCGCGCAGGGAGCCTTCGTGGGCGTGCTCGACGAATTGGCCACTCGCGAGTGCGGCGAGGAAGATTTCGTAAGGTGGGCGTCCACCCTCACTGGGGTCCTCGAAGACGTCGTGGATGAGCAGCGTGCCGCCGAGGGATACCTTGGGCGTCCAGTTCTCGAAGTCGCGCCACGCAACGTCGTGGGCGTGACCTCCGTCGATGAAGAGCAGGTCAAGGGATTGATCGAAGTGCGTCGCCACGACTTCGCTATGACCCACGAGGGCGACGACGGTTCGCTCGAGCTCGGCTTGGGCGATGGTGCGTTGGAAGAAGGGCAAGGTGTTTAAGCGATCATCGTGCGGGTCAACGAGTGACTCGTCGAAGTACTCCCAGCCGCGCTGATTCTCTTCGGACCCGTGGTGGTGGTCGAGGCTGAACAGTACGCACGCACTCGTTTCCGCCGCGGCGCCGAGGTAGACGCTCGATTTCCCACACCACGAACCGACCTCGAGCCACGTACTGGCGGGGCGCTCGCGCGCCACGCGTCGCGCCTCGTCGTAGAGCGCGAGACCTTCGGCGCGTGGCATGAAGCCGCGCACGGTGTCGGCGAAGGCAAGGAGTGACGAAGCGCGGCTCACGAGGTGAAGAGTTGGACGAGGGTGTAGACGCCTAGTCCGAGGAAGATCACGCCCCCGGCGAGTCGAATCTTCGCCAGCGGCACCACGCGCTGGAGGAGTTTGCCGCCGTAGGCGCCAATGATCGCGACAATCACGAGCGCAATTGATCCGGCGAAGAAGACTCCCAGGGGCTGGTGGGTCTTCGCCGAGAGCGTGGCCGCTTGAATTTGAGTGAGGTCGCCGAATTCACCCAGAAAGATGACGCTGAAGGCGGTCGCTATTTCGCGTAACGGTGTCGCGCGCTGTTCGCGCTCGCCGCGGCGCTCGCCTTCGTGCTCTTCTTTGTCCTCACTGCTGAAAAAAAGGTACGCGGCACCCCCGAGAAACAAGATCGCGACGATGGCGTCTTTGAGGTGGACCGGTAAGAGCGTGAGCAGTCCACCGGCCGCGACGGCGAGCCCCATCTGTACGACGAAGCCCGCCGACGCGCCCAGGGCAATGGAGCTCGGGCGAGCGCGCGTACTCATGACGACCGTGGCGATCATGGTCTTGTCGGGCAGTTCGAGCACGAACATCAGGGCCATGACGCCCAGGAACGTACCGACGCTCATGCGCGTCTAGAACTGATCGCGTATTCGCTGCGCGAAGGTGAGTCCAATGCGGAGCCGCTCTATCTGTTGGGGCACGGACGCCGGGTACCCGCCCGAGACGGGGTGCGCTTCGTGAAAGGTAATGACCTCCTCGGCGAAGGCGGGGTCCTTCACGAAGAGCGAGACGCCTCCGGCGAGACGCGAGTGGTGACTGGTCGAGAAACGTTGGGTCGCGTCGTCCCAACGCGACGTGAGGTAGCGCCACACGGCCGGACCGCTCACGCTGTTGCGCGTTAAGGCGCCGAGCACGAGTGGGGCGTCTTGAATACGCAGTTCGCTAAAGCACTTCTCGGCCGCGTCGAGAGCGACCGCTACGTCGCTGAAGCCGCCCAGGGCTAACTGATAGCGCACGGCGTCTTGGGGGTTCTTCGCGTGGCGGTAACGCTCAAGGAACTCTTCGTAGTCACCCGGGCGATTCATCGCGGCCACGACACGCAGAATCGCGTTCACGAGGTCGCCGTCCATGGTGTTGTCGCTAAAGCGTCGCGCCGATTCACGTTGAATGTCTGCGTCCTGGCCAATGGTGCCGAGGGTGCCGACGAGTACGCCACGCATTTGGTGGGTCAACTCGGAATCGTCGTCACGGCGATCCCAGCCGAGGCGCGCGAACTGGGGACCCATGAGCTCACGCGTCTGGGCGGCGAGGATCGGTAACTGGGCGTCGTCGAGGGAGCGCGACACGAGGTCGAGGGCCTGGGCGACGAAGGTCCACGCCGTTGGTTCGTCGTGATTACCGAGCGCGCGCGCCACCTGGAGGAAGTCGTTCCAGGAGATTTGGCCCGCGAAGAGCGCGGCCCACGAGTCGGCGACCAACGTGCTGCGTTCGAGTTCTTCGAGTTCGGAGATATGGGGGGCGAGCGCCGCGAGTTCGTCCGCACCGTAACGCGAGCGAAACGCGCCCGAGCCCCCGGCGTTGACGACGACCGGCAACTCGTCACTAATTGCGATGGGCTCGCTCGCGAGCAGGTGGCGCGTCGCGGCACCACCGTGGAGCGAACGCGTCATGATCGGCACGAGCCAGGTGTCACCGATCGCGCCCTTGGCGTTGGGATCACCAAAGACGAAGGGCTGCTGGCTGAGGTGGCCGTCGGCGAAGGTCACCAAAGGGTGACCGCCTTGGAGAATCCACGTGTTCATCAGGTCGCGAACAGGTTGGCCGGAGACTGCTTCGAGGGCGTCCCACAGGTCGGTCGTCACGGTGTTGGCGTAACTATGCTTTTTGAGGTAGCGACTGATGCCACTGCGGAACATCTCTTCACCGAGATACTGCTCGAGCATGCGCAAGACCGAGCCGCCTTTTTCGTAGGTCAACACGTCGAACATGCCCTGGGTGTCGTAGGGCGATACGACTTCGTACTCAATGGGCCGCGTCGACGCGAGTCCGTCGACGTGCAGGGCCATGTCGCGAAAAATCGCTTGGTCGACCCAAATCTTCCACTCGGGGTGCATCGCGTTCGTGCAGAGCAACTGCATGAAGGTCGCGAAGGCTTCGTTGAGCCAGATGCCCTCCCACCACGCCATCGTGACCAGGTCGCCGAACCACATGTGGGCGATTTCGTGGTGCACCACTTCGGCGACGCGTTGAATCTCGGTCAGCGACGCGGTCGAGGGATCGACGAGGAGCGCGTTTTCGCGGTACGTCACGAGCCCAAGATTTTCCATAGCGCCCGCCGCGAAGTCGGGTACAGCCACCATGTCGAGTTTGTCGCCGGGGTAGGGAATGTCGAAGTACTTAGAGAAAAAGCGCAGCGCGAATGCACCCGCCTCGAGCGCGCTCGCCGCGAGCGCACCTTTGCCAATGGGGTAGACCACGCGAAGCGGCACCCCGTCCACGTCGAGCGCGTCCGTCTCTTCGAAGGGTCCAATGACGAACGCGACGAGGTAGGTCGACATCTTCATCGTCGGCGTGAAGGTCACGGT
>NCBD01000026.1 GCA_002255315.1 Actinobacteria bacterium 21-64-8
CGCGAGCGCCTTCGCGCCCGAGGCGACCCCGAGCGCCGTTGACACGACGCCGTCAATCCCCGAAACGCCACGGTTTGAATACGTCAACACGTGGCGCGTCGGCGCCCACCACTCCACGTCGCGTACCGGCATGGACGAGCCCAACACCAAGGGCGTGCCGGTCTCATTGGCCACTTTCACCACACAACGAGCGAGCGTCGGTTCACTGAAGGTCTCCTCGTGGCCCTCGAGCCACGCCTCGGTGCGCCCTGACGCGTCGAGCCAGAGTTGCGCGTAGGCGGCGTCGCCAACACACGAGGCGCTCATGGCCGGGAACCCCTCAACGCGTTCCGAGATAAGTCGTTCGGGGTCAGCGAGAAAGCCGGCGCCGAGAAAGCCCACGGTCGTCACGTCCCACGCGCGCCAACACTCGAGCAGTACTTTCGACGCGGGCAGTCCGCCAAGTCGCACGACGACGTCGGGACGCGCACGTCGCGCGAAGTCAATCGAACGCAGTAACGCGTCGGCGTGAGCCAACGTGGCGTTCGTGGTCGCGTCACCCACGACGACCCAGTGGTGAGCTCGCGCTTGATCCACCCACGTCGAGGGCGTGCCCCGGCCGACGATGGCCAGAATTTTCGAACCCGGCGCACGCCACGGGCCCGGCGTCACTTCGGTCGCATCTAGCTCAGCGACGGCGTCCAGTGCGGGAAGCTCCAACGCGTTGGCGAGTAGTGGCTCGATGAAGGCCGCGTTTAAATGCACGGGGCCAGGTCGCCCGCCCGCACCTCGGGCCTCAACGTACAGTCGCCGCGCGAGTGCCCGCCAGGATGCAGCATCACTCTCCTTGGCGACGCCAGGCTCGTCGAAACAGCGCACCATCTCGCCGTAGAGGTGTCGTTGGTTGATCGTTTGGGGTGCCCCGACGCCGTGCAGCTCCGGCGGACGGTCCGCGGTGATAAGGATCAGTGGCACCTCGGCGTGGTCGGCTTCAGCGACGCAGGCGTGTAGTTCGGCCGCCGCGGTACCACTCGTCACGAGTACGGCGACCGGCCTGCGGCTCGCCAGGGCGCGACCAAGGGCAAAAAAACCGGCGCTACGTTCGTCGATGCGCACGTGCAAACGAAGTTCCTCACGCGCGAAGCAGGCTGCGGCGAGCGGCGTGGAGCGAGATCCCGGGCAAATCACGACGTCGCGCAGCCCCCGACGTACCCACTCGTCAACGAGCGTGGCCGCGTAAGTGGCCTGGACCGCACTTGGGCTCGGTACGCTCTTGGTCAATGGCACTCCTCGGTCTTCGACGCGACGGGTCGGGCGCACCATTGCTGTGGCTCCACGGCTTCACGCAAACCAGTGACTCGGCCCGTCGTTTCCGTTCCATTCTGTCAGGACAGCGCGAACTCTTGACGCTCGACCTGCCCGGACACGGGCAAAACGCCCAGGTCGTCGCCACTTTGAGCGAAACGGCCGACCAGATTGTCGAGGCAATTCCCGAGACGACTTTTACGCTGGGCGGCTACTCCTTTGGAGCTCGGGTGGCCCTGCACGTGGCCCTACGCCACCCCGAACGAGTCGAGCGATTGATCGTTCTCGGTGCCTCACGCGGTCTCGCCGAAGCGCCCCTTCGCGCCGCACGTCGACAGCTCGACGAGCGGTGGGCTCAGCTGCTGGAACGACAGGGCACCGCGCAGTTTCTCGACGAGTGGCTGGCTCAACCACTCTTTGCCACCCTGAGCGCGAACGACGATGAACGCGACGCGCGAAGTAAAAACGCCGAAGGGTTAGCGAATTCGCTACGCCACGCCGGAACCGGGACGCAGGCCTGGCTCGGCGAACAGCTCTCGTTGCTTAGAGCCCCGACCCTCGCCCTGGCGGGAGCGCTCGACACCAAGTTCTCGCTCGAAGCAAAGGCCATCGCCGCGAGCGTTCCGCACGGTTCGTACGACCTGATCGATCACGCGGGTCACGCCGCCCACCTCGAGCAACCTGAACAGACCGCCGCGGCGGTACTAAAATTTCTTCGCTAGGCGCGCGCGACGACGAAGGCGATGAGTGCGCCCAAGAGCAGTTGTGCCCGCGCGGAGTACTGCAGCAAGGGCAATAACTCACGTCCACGCTTTGGCGAATAGACCATGCGCAGCGCCGGCGCGTACAGCACGAGCGCGATCGCCGCGGCCACAAACTGCGTCGCGACGACGAGTCCCACGACGACACCCGCAACGCAACCACTGTAGAGAATCGAGCCGCGAGTACGCCCGAGCCGTGCGGCGAGTGTTTTCTTCTTCGACGCACGGTCGCCCTCGACGTCGCGAAGATTGTTCGCTTCAAGCAGCGCACAGGCCATCGCCCCCGTTGCCACGGCGAGCCACCACGAGTGCGCGGGGATCGTGCGATGTTGACTGAAGGCCGTACCGACGGTCGCCACGAGTCCGAAGTACGCAAACACGAAGAGTTCGCCAAAACCGAAGTACCCGTAGGGCTTGGGTCCGCCCGTGTAGAGCCAACCCGCGAGAATCGCACTAGCCCCCACGAGCACCAGCCACCACGACGTGCGCGCCGCGAGCGTCAGTCCGAGCAGACCCGCAACCGCAAAACAAGTGAACGCGGCGTCGCGGACGCGTTTGGCGGGCACCAGTTTCGAGACCGTGAGACGAAACGGGCCCACCCGCTGGGCGTCGGTGCCTCGTATCCCGTCGGAATAGTCATTGGCGTAGTTGGTACCAATCTGCAGTGCCAGCGCAATCATGAGACACAGTCCCGTGTTCAACCAGTTCACTCCGTGCGGTTCAACCGACGCAGCGCCGATCGCAACGGGCACGGCCGCCGCCGGCAAGGTGCGCGGGCGCGCCGCGAGCACCCAACGCTTCGCCGGGCCGGGCGCCGTGCTCACGGACGCTTCGGGAATCGCGCAAAGTCCGGCGCACGACGCTCGACGTAGGCGTTTCGACCCTCTTGACCTTCTTCGCTCATGTAAAAGAGCATCGTGGCGTCGCCCGCCAACTGTTGAATACCGGCGAGACCGTCGTCGGCGGCGTTAAAGCCAGCCTTTAGCATGCGTAGCGCAATCGGCGAAAGCGTGAGGATCTGGCGGCACCACGCGACGGTCTCGCGTTCGAGGTCCTCGAGCGGTACGACCGTGTTCACCAAGCCCCATTCGAGTGCTTGGGCGGCGTCGTACTGACGGCAGAGGAACCAGATCTCCTTGGCGCGCTTGAGGCCAATCGTGCGCGCGAGTAGTGACGAACCGTACCCACCATCAAAGGAGCCCACGCGCGGTCCCGTCTGACCAAAGCGCGCGTTGTGTGCCGCGATGGAGAGGTCGCACACCAAGTGCAAGATGTGCCCGCCGCCAATGGCGTAGCCAGCAATCTGGGCAATGACGGGCTTGGGCAATCGGCGAATTTGAATCTGCAGGTCGAGCACGTTCAAACGTCCCACGCCGTGGCGCGCCACGTCGTCGTCACCGAGGTAACCGTCGTCACCACGAATCGTCTGATCCCCACCCGAACAGAACGCGTCGGGGCCGGACCCGGTCAAGATGATCACGCCCACCGTGACGTCGTCGCGGGCCTGTTCAAACGCGTCGGAGAGTTCGAAGAGTGTTTGCGGACGAAAGGCGTTGCGCCGCGCAGGGCGATTAATCGTGATGCGCGCGATGCCATCGGCGACTTCAAAGATGATGTCGTCGAACTCGCCACGTCGCTCCCACGAGGGCGCGGCGAGGTGTCGAAACTGTTCGACGGGGTCGATTGGTGCACCTTCAATTACGGTATTGGCCATGGTGACCACGCTACCGTTTCACTACACGGGCGCGACCAACTCCCCCGGCGTGGCGCGAACGCCCGGGCGCAGCGCGTGGGCGCGAAGTCGTTCGGAAAGTACGGCGCGCACGTTCGCGTACTGAGGGTCACCAAAACGGTTCACTCGCTGGAGTGGATCGTCCACGAGGTCGTAGAGCTCACCTTCGCTGCCGTCGTGCATCGTTCCCGCGAGGTACTCGGTGTAGAGGTGCTCGCTGGTGACGACGGTCCGCACGTGCACGTCCACGCCAAAGAGTGCCGAGTCCCACTCGGTCACGCTCTGATCACAACCCCTCGCCTCGGCGTCGGCGTCACTGGTGGGAAGTGACGCACCCTCGCTCCACGAAGGCACGTCGACGTGAGCGATACCCAAGAACGTGGCGGCGAGCGAGACCAAACTTACGGGCGCGGTCACGACCGCGGGTGTGGGTGCCGTCACCGGCGCGGGGCGCCAAATGAGTGGCAGTCGCAGCAGACCGTCCACGTGGTATGGACCCTTAAAGAGCAGGCCGAAGTCACCCTGGAGTTCACCGTGGTCGGTCGTAAAAATAACGTCCACCTCGTCGCCCCACCCGCGACGCTCGAGCATCGCGAGCACGCGGCCAATCGCTTCGTCAATCAACTCAACTTCCACGGCGTTGAGCGCGTTCACTTCACGCACTTGATTGGCCGTCAAGGTGGCGGGCACCCACTTCGCAGGCGCTTCGTAGTTGCTCACGACAAGCCCGTCGTACCACGCACGCCAATGACGGGCTTTTTGATCGAGCAGCGCCTCGCGTTCGTGTTCGGAGACGGGATAGTTTGTCGGCAACTCCACGTCGCGCCAGGGCACGCGAGCGAGTTCGGAACGTGGCGGATCCCACGGGTGATGAGGGTCGGGAAAACTCATCCAGCAGAACCAGTCGCGATTTTCATCTTGGCGATCGAGCCAGGCAATCGTTCGATCAGCGACCCAATCGGTGTGGTACCACTCTCGTGGCACGACGTTAAAGGCCACTTGCGGTGCACCCGTGTCGCCCCCGCCCAGCGCGTTGACGTTCAGTTCGTGATCGAGCACCGGATAAAAATTCCCCAATTGCTCGGGGTGCTGAGTCTGCATCCACTTGGCGTAGTGCAAGGGCCCAAGAACGCCGTGGGTCGCGAGTTCAAGAAAGTCAAACCCCCGATGCACACCGCGGCGTCCATCAAACCAGGGCGACTCTACCGTCGGCACCCCGAGGTTGGCCAGGGCGTTCTCGCGAAAGCGCCCAAAGGGGTCAAGAAATGGTTCGAAGTGTGCCTTGCCAATAAGGGCCGTCGCGTAACCCGCGTCGTGCAACGACTCGGCGACCGACGGGGCGTTCTCGGCCAGGGCCACGCCGTTCATCCACGCCCCGTGAGTCGACGGGAACTGTCCGGTCAGTATCGACGCGCGCGAGGGCATGCACACCACCGACGTTGGTTGACAGCGTTCGTAGCGGATGCCGTCGGCGGCGAGTGCGTCGAGATGCGGGGTGCGAGCCAATTGTCCCCCGTTCGCGCCCACGGTGTCGTAACGCTGTTGGTCGCTCGTTATAAAAAGAATCTTTCGGCCCATGTTCACTCCGTCGCTTGGTGATACGAGGTCTCGGCGAGACGCGCAATCTCTTCGAGGGCGCCCTTCGTGGCTCCCGCCACGATCAGGGCCAACGTGTCAGGTAGAGCCGTTGTTCCATAGACGCACAGTGACGAATGACTATCGAGCGCGAAGACGTCAATGGTGCCCACGTGGAGTTCGTAGAGCGGAGCGGTAATGCGATACGCGAATCGGCGCAGCAAGGCGTCACTGACCAATATCTCCTCGGGAATCTCGAGACCAGTAGCGGTACGAATCGTGCGCCGGGTGCCCTCAACCGTGCACGACACAATGCCGGGAAACCACGCAGGAATTGAGGCGGGGTCGCGTATAACGGCCCATACGAAATCGGCCGGCGCGTCGACTTGTCGTTCGTGTCGCAGCGAAGCCATAGCCTCTCTCTAGCACGCAGACGCACTCGTGACCCCCTAGTCTCTCTTCGTGTCAACTTTGCGTGCCCTGGACTTCGATCTCGGCATCGAATTAGAGGAGGCAATACGGCGCTGCGTCGATGAGCATGTCGCCTTTTGCGTCCTCGATCGTCGACTCTCGCCGCGCAGTCGCGCGGAAGAACTCGCCAACCTCGGAGCCACCGAGCTCTGCGATCACGACGCGACGATACGTCTGTCGAATGGACGACCGGTCGACGACGAGGTTGGTCTCGTCATGCTGACCTCTGGTTCGAGTGGACGACCAAAGGCCGCGGAGTTGACCTGGGCCGCTCTCGAGGCGAGTGCCCAGATGACCACTCTCGCCCTGCGCGCAACACATCACAGTGTGTGGTATCCGGTTTTGCCCGCATGTCACATCGGGGGACTCGCCGTAGTGTTGCGTGCCGTCTTCACCGACGCGACCTTGCTGTGGGGACCGGCCGATGAACTCGCACTCGCCCCCGAGAGAGGCGCGACGCACGTCAGCGTCGTTCGAGCACAACTGGCGCGCCACGACCTCAGCGGCTTTGATCGCGTTCTCCTCGGGGGCGCAAAACCGCCGTCAGTCCTCGACGACAACGTCACGGCAACGTGGGGAATGACCGAAACGGGCTCGGGAGTCGTCTACGACGGCGTGGCGCTCGAAGGAGTGGATGTCGCGAGCGTGGATGGTGAACTACTCGTGCGCAGCCCCAGTCTCTTTCGCTCGTATCGCGACGCGCCCCGACCGCGGCGCCGGGGACCCGACCAGCGTGATGACTGGTTCCCGACCGGTGATGGCGGAGAGGTGGTGGACGGCACGGTGCGGGTCTTTGGTCGCCTTGGTTCACTCATCAACACCGGCGGCGAAAAGCTCTGGCCCGAAGCGCTCGAGACGGCACTCAGCGGCCTCGACGGCGTGCGCGACGTTGCCGTCGTGGGCGTCGAGGACCTCGAGTGGGGCCAACGTGTGGTCGCGCTCGTCGTGGGCGACGGTACTTCGTTGGATGAGGAGATTCGCCACCGCGCCGACGAGCACATTGGGCCCTGGGCGAAACCCAAAGAGATCCGGTACGTCGCCGCCATTCCCAGGACGGCCAACGGCAAGATTCGCCGCGGTGACCTCCAACACCTGTACTAGCTCACGCCACCGCTGGCTTGGGTCGTTGTTCCTCCGTCAACGACGATGGTCTGACCAGTCATCCACGACGTTTCGTCACTCATCAGCGAAAGCGCCACTGACGCGACATCGCTGGGTTCACCCAGTCGGCGCAGCGGGATGCGCGCGGCAATCTCCGCTTCGCGCGTACTCCAGAGCGCTCTCGCCAGTTCGGTACGCACGAGACCAGGGGCAATGGCGTTGACTCGTACCGCGGGGGCGAGTTCGAAGGCGAACTGTTTCGTCAGATAAATCACTGCCGCCTTCGTCGTGTTGTACCAGCCAATTCCTGGTTCTGGTCCGAGGCCACCGATGGATGCCATGTTGAGTACGACGCCGCCGTGTTCTTTCATCCACTGATGCCACGCCGCAGCCGTGTGCGTCACGATGGAGGCCTGATTGACGTCATAGGTCTTTTGCATGCGCGCGTCGTCAATGTCGACCAGCGGACCAAAATGTGGATTGGTGCCGGCGTTGTTGACGAGCACGTCGAGGCGACCAAACGACTCGAGCGCACTCGACACCACGCGCTCCGCGTCAGCGCGTCGACCAACGTGCGCGGCGACGGCCCGCACGCGCGCACGGTCGTCAAAGGTCGCCAGGGCTTCGTCGAGATTTGACTCTTTGCGTGATGTCAGCACCACGCTCGCGCCTTCTCGCCAGGCGCGCTGGGCAATCGCGAGTCCGATGCCTCGACTCGCCCCAGTCACCAGCACGACCTGGCCGTTGAGCGCGCCCATCGCTCAGCGCCCGACGGCGTTCCCGCGACGGGCAATCGAATCGAGGGCGACGGCCACGAGCAACACAATTGCGGTGGCGCCGTACTGTTCGGCGGCGGGCAGGTTCAACAGCGCCATGCCGTTGTAAATTGTCGCGATCACGAGTCCGCCAATTACGGCGTAAATCATCTTGCCTCGGCCTCCGAAGAGACTGGTACCGCCAATGACGGCCGACGCCACCGCGAGCAAAACTAAGTTGCCGCCGTCGATGCCATCTGACACGCCACCAGGGCGAGATGCGTACAGCAGACCCGCCATGCCCGCCGTAAAGCCTGTCAGCATGAAGGCAATGAGCCGATAGCGATTCACGTTGATGCCGGCACGGCGCGCCGCTTCGGCGTTGCCACCAATGGCGTAGATGTAACGTCCGACTCGCGTGCGCGTCAAAATAAAGCTGCCCAACGCCAACATCGCAAAGTCCACCAAGATCGCGTACGGCATGCCACTCAACGTAGTGAAACTGCCTCGATTGGTATTAAAAATGAGGACAACGACGACGCTCGCGACGGCGAGCGCTCCGATCTTTATCACCGTTATCGCCAGCGAGACCGATTCAAGTCCGCTGCTTCGACGACGTTGGTCCTTACGGAAAATGAAATAGCTAAAGACGCTGACGCCGACGATGACAAAAATCCACGTGAAGAATGGGGAGAGATTCGCGTTCACGATGTCATAAAACACCTGATTCTGTACTGAAATGCTCCCACCCGTGCCCTGGTGGTCGACCACGCTAATTAAGACGCCCTCGAGCCCGAGCAGTCCCGCCAACGTCACAATGAACGAAGGCAGTCCTAAACGAATGGTGATCGTGCCCAACAGCGCGCCAATTAACGTTGTCACGAGCAGCGCGACGAGCATTCCAGCGAACCACGGCCAGTGGAACTGTGGATCAAGCAGAATTACCGCAATTGAACCGCCCAGTCCCGCCGAGTAACCCACCGAGAGATCTATTTCGCCCAAGAGCAAGACCCACATTTCGGCCATCGCTAACAGGATGAAAATCGTTGCCTGTACGAAGAGGTTGGTGAGATTTCCCGCCGAGAGAAACACGGAGTCCTTCGCCTGAAAAATGGCTACGAGGACGACGAGGCCAATCATGATGGGGATCAGGCCACCGTCGCCAGCGCGAAGGCGTTTCATCAATTCGCGGCCGAGACCAGGTTCCGTAGTCGCGTCGTCAGAGGAGATTTCGGATTGCGACACGGTATCGACGCTTTCTCTAGGCCGGTCGCGCGAGCGAATCGCTCGCGCGCACACCAGTCGTTATGAGTTCAACGGCGCTCGCCGTGTCGTACTCTGAGACGGGACCTTCACTCACGAGTGTGCCCAAGTACATAACGGCAATACGATTGGCAACGGCGAGCACGTCGTTGAGATTATGCGAAATAACTAGTACCGCTATACCTCTGGTCGCCAGGCGTGTGATTAAGTCAAGTACTTGCGCGGTTTGGCTGACGCCGAGCGCA
>NCBD01000157.1 GCA_002255315.1 Actinobacteria bacterium 21-64-8
TACGCGCGTACCGCGCTCGCCCAAGCGGACGCTGGCGCGCAGGTCGTTGCGCCGAGCGGCATGATGGACGGTCAGGTGGGCGCCATTCGCCGCGCGCTCGATGGTGCCGGGCGCGACGACGTGGTCGTCTTGGCGTACGCCGCGAAGTACGCGAGCGCCCTTTACGGACCCTTTCGCGAAGCAGTGGGCGTCGAGATCGCCGACGGCGGCGATCGAAAGAGTTACCAGCAGGACTTCGCCAATCGACGTGAAGCGCTCCGCGAGGCACGCGCCGACGTCGAACAAGGCGCGGACATGGTGATGGTCAAGCCCGCGATGAGTTACCTCGACGTCGTGAGTGATCTGCGGCGCGAGCTCTCGGTGCCCCTGTGCGCGTACCACGTGAGTGGCGAGTACGCCATGGTCAAGGCCGCCGCGGCCCACGGCTGGATCGACGGGACGGCCGTCGCGGTCGAGCAGCTCACCGCGGTGCGTCGCGCGGGCGCCGATTTCGTCTTGACCTACTTTGCACGAGAACTCGCCGAAGTGTGGTCGAGTTGACCACAACGAATCGGGCCTGGTTCGACCGAGCCCTCAGGGTGATTCCCGGAGGCGTTGACTCGCCGGTGCGCTCGTTTCGCTCGGTGGGCGGTACGCCCTACACGGTCGTCAGTGGCGAGGGCGCCTACGTGACTGACGTGGAGGGTACGACCTACGTCGACTACGTCCAGTCCTACGGCGCCTCGCTGCTCGGTCACGCCCACCCCGACGTGGTCGCGGCACTACGCGACGCGGCCGCGCTCGGGACGACCTTTGGCGCACCGACCCCCGGCGAAGTGCTGCTCGCCGAGGCAATTACCGAGCGCGTGCAAGGACTCGAGCAGGTTCGATTGGTCTCGTCGGGTACCGAAGCCGTCATGAGTGCGCTGCGCGTCGCACGCGGCTACACGAAGCGTCAGCGCGTCTTGAAGTTCGACGGTTGCTACCACGGCCACTCCGACGCGCTGCTCGTCGCGGGCGGCAGCGGCGTCGCCCAGCTCGGACTGCCCGACTCGGCGGGCGTGACGCCGGGGGCGATCGCAGATACCGTCGTCGCTCCGTATAACGTCGTGCCAACGCTCGACGACTCGTTCGCCGCCGTACTCGTCGAGCCGGTCGCGGCGAACATGAATCTCGTCGTCCCACGCGCGCAGTTCTTGGCCGAACTGCGAGCCGAGTGTGACCGCGTCGGAGCCCTGTTGATTTTTGACGAGGTCATCACGGGTTTTCGTCTCGCCGTGGGAGGCGCCGCGTCCTACTTTGACGTCACGCCTGATCTGTGGTGCTTTGGCAAAGTCATCGGGGGCGGACTGCCCGTCGGCGCCTTTGGCTCGACCCGCGAGATTTTTTCGTCACTCGCCCCCCAGGGTCCCGTGTACCAAGCGGGGACCTTGTCGGGCAATCCACTTGCGACCGCCGCAGGTACGACCGTACTGTCACTCGTCGCCGACGCCGACCTCGCGACGTTGGGTGCGCGTGTCGCGAGCTTCGCCAACGCGCTGCGCTCGACGATTGAAGAGGCTGGTCTGTTCGCCCAGACTCCCCACGTTGGACCCCTCATGGGTCTCTACCTCTCGCGCGAAGCGAGCGACGCGCCGACGAACTTTGGCGAATCGAAGATTTTTGCGGACAACGGGCTCTACGCCGCGTTCTTTCACGCAATGCTCGAGCGTGGCGTCGCGCTCGCGCCGGGGGCTTACGAGATCTTCTTCGTCTCGCTCGCCCACGGCGAACTCGAGTTCGAGCGCACGCTCGACGCGGCCGCCTACGCTGCTCGCCGGGCGCGTGAGGCGTGAGTACGCTGCGCTCCGAGGGCTGGTCGGTGCGTCCGGCCTTCGTCCCGGGTGGTCCGACCACCAACGTCGCGCTCTGGAGTGACGAGGCGGGACTCACGCAAATCGCGGGCGATCCACCGGTCGCCTGGCAGACCCCGTGGCTCGAGATTGGCGCGGTGCAACTGGTGCGCACGGGCCGATCGATGTCGCTCTTCGCGACGATTGATTCGGTGCGCTACTGCTGGCGCAGCCCTTCGACGGCGGACTTCGAGGAGTGGCGCGAGATCGTCCTCGCCCACGGGGGCAGCGTTACGCGCCCCCGTCGGCGTAGCGGAGTCCTGGTCGTGGTCGCCATCGTGCTGCTCGCCTCCTTCGGGGGCGCCATTGCCGCGTGGTTCAATCGCGGCGCGGCACAGGCGAGTGAGCTCAGTGACGCGCGCGCGGTGAACTTCACGCAGAAAGATCTGGGCAACGATTGGTACGTCGCCACGGCTCCCATTCTCGGCGCGCTCGTTCCCCCGAGTTCCCAGGTCATCGTCGCCACTCCAACGACACTCGCGCCCAAGGCGAACTCGATCTACGCCAAGACCGCCGCGCTCTTTCAAAGCTGCCTCGGGGTGAGCGCCGCCAAGGATCGCATGTACGGCGCCGCCGGACAACAACCCGACTACCAGGTCTCATCGAACGTCTTTGCGACGACGGACTTTGGTGGCGCTGAGGTCGCCACGACCTCGCAGTATTACGCGACGACCTCGATGGTGCGCCGCGACGTGCGTGAGATGAAACGCGCGAACTTCGGCGAGTGTTTCGCGAAGTCGTCCGCCGCCATCGTGCTCTCCGGCTTTGGACTGACGCCGCGCGCG
>NCBD01000027.1 GCA_002255315.1 Actinobacteria bacterium 21-64-8
GGAGCGTGAGGTGAAGAGGAATGACGTTAAAGCCGCGACTGACGAGGTCGAGAAAGGCCGCTTCGTCGATCGAACTCATGGCGAAAGGTTAGTAAGTCTCACCTAGGATTCGTTTCATGACTGGCACGGTACGAATATTGGTCGTCGATAACTACGACTCGTTCGTGTACAACCTCGTGCAATATCTCGGTGAACTCGGCGCGCACGTGACGGTCATGCGAAATGACGTTGTGACCTTAAAGGACGTGTCGCTGGTCGACGGGGTGTTGATCTCGCCGGGACCGGGACACCCGCGCGACGCGGGGCGCTGTGAGGAGCTGATTCGCTACTGCGCGGACCGTGAACGGCCTTTATTGGGCGTGTGCCTGGGGCATCAGGCACTCGGCGAAGTCTTTGGCGCCGACGTGGTCGCGGCGCCGGAACTGCTGCACGGCCGTGCGAGTGTGGTGACCCATGACGACGCCGGACTTTTTCGCGGCGTACGCAATCCTTTAGTCGTGGGGCGCTATCACTCGCTGGTCGTTGACGAAGCGACGTTGTCACCCGAGTTGGTCGTAACGGCGCGCTCCAATAATCTGGTGATGGGACTGCGTCACGTCACCTTGCCGCTCGTGGGCGTGCAGTTTCACCCTGAGTCAGTTTTAACTGAAGACGGCTACGTAATGCTCGCGAACTGGTTGGGCGACTGCGGCGCGAGTGATTTGGACGCCCGCGCACGCGAGCTGTCGGTACGGGCCGACCGCACGCGGGCCTCGTTGCCCAGTGCTCGTGTTGCCTCACTGTAAGTTGGCGCGTTCGCCGATTTCAAATCGTTGCTCTATGACGTCCGTTCCATTGAAACGTACGACGTAGGCACCGCCAGCGCTGGGGGTGGAAGCGCCGTCGGCGACGACCAGTCCAGGTTCTGTTCCCTCGTACCAGAGCCCGACGTGATCGTCGGTGGCCAAAGCACGGTCGGGCAAGACGCCCTCTCGCATGAGCTGGTGCAAGAGCGGGCGACGCTGCGGTTCAGAGTCGTAGTGCACGCCGTTGGCGTAGGGTAAAAGCGCCAAACCGTTCGTAATGGGTTGCAATGTGGATCCAAATGAGTCGGTGGTACCGCCCACGTGCCAACACAGCGATCCCGCCGACACGCCGCTCAAAATCACCCCTTGTTCCCAGGCCGCGCGCATCGCATCGTCGACGCCATGGAGTCGCCACAGCGCGAGCAAATTGGCGACGGAACCACCGCCGACCCACACGAGGTCACTGGTTGTGAGGCGCTCTTCGGGATTAGCGGAGGGTTGGGTGAAGAGTCGCAACTCCGTGACATCACAGCCCGCTTCGTTGAAGGCGGCGTAGGACATCGCGTAGTAGTCGTCGGGATCCCCGCTCGCGGTATAGACCAGACAAACGCGTGGACGGACCTTCCCCGTGAGGGCCAATGCGTCGAGCAACATCTGACCGAGCCGCACGCTTCGCTGCGTGCTACCTGGTACGAATCCTCCCGAAGTCGCAAGGATTCGCCGTGTCGTCACCGAACCGTTCTAGTAGAAGATACGACTTCCGCGCCATTGTCTGCCTAGGATGCGAACGCGGAACGTCCCCAAAAGGAGCACCATGGCCCTCAATGAAACGCAACTCGACGAACGTATCGACGAGCTCGTGTCCACCTTTCCCCCCGGCGCGACACCTCCCATCACGTTCCTCGGTGAGCAGTTTGATCGCGGTCTGGCGTGGGTGCACTTTCCTGAAGGTGCGGGCGGTCTAGGTGGTTCACCCGCCGATCAGCTCTACGTTTTGCGGCGCCTTAGTCGCCTCGGTGCGCCCACCGCCGCTGGTCGCAACGTCATTGGCTACGGCATGGTCGCACCGACAATCGTTAGTCACGGCACCGAGGAACAAAAGCAACGCTTTTTGCGACCGCTCTTTACGGGCGAGGAAATCTGGTGTCAGCTCTTCTCCGAACCCGGGGCCGGTTCGGACGTGGCAACCTTGGCGACGCGCGCACAACGCGACGGCGACGAGTGGCTCGTCACGGGACAAAAAGTCTGGACGACGTTGGCGCACGAGGCGGCCTTCGGCCTGCTCATTGCCCGATCGAACCCCGACGTCGTCAAACACAAGGGCATCACGGCCTTTCTGGTTGACATGCACGCGCCGGGCGTTGAAGTGAGGCCGCTCTTTCAGGCCACTGGTGAGGCCGAGTTCAACGAGTGCTTCTTCAATGAAGTGCGGGTGCCCGACTCTCGGCGCTTGGGCGGTGTGGGTGAAGGTTGGGCAGTGTCGATTACCACCCTCATGAACGAACGCGTCTCCATCGGGGGCACCGTGCCACCGCGGGGCTCGGGACTAATTGGCGAAGCCATCAAAATCTGGCGTGAACGTTGGGCGCCACGTCGCGACCCCTACGCCATGGCGATACGCGGTGAATTGATGCAGGCCTGGGTGCGCAACGAAGTCGGCCGGCTCACCAACTGGCGCGCCAGCGATCTTCGTCGCGCAGGGACGCCGGGACCAGAGGGTTCGGTCGCCAAACTCGCCTTCGCCGAAGAGAACCAACGTACGAGTGAGCTCTGCGTGAACCTACTCGGTGCTGACGGCATGCTGTACGGATCGAACTACCCGCAGATTCGTCCGACCGAATCGGCGATGTCGGGGGGCGATATGCGTAAGGCCTTCATTCGAATGCGCGCAAACTCAATCGAAGGTGGTACCAGTGAGGTCATGCGAAACATCATCGGCGAACGGGTCCTCGGTCTGCCCGGCGAGCCTCGCAACGACAAGGACGTGGCGTGGAAGGACGTTCCGCGCAGTTAAGTTACGAAAAGTCAGGTTCGGCGCTGCGCGTACGCTTTAACTCGAAAAATCCCGGCGTTGCCGCGACGGCCATGACGCCGTCAAAGAGTTGTCCCGCCGCTTCGCCCTTGGGCGCGGGGGTGACGACAGGTCCAAAAAAGGCGACGTCGCCGACGTGAATGACCGGGGTGCCAACGTCGTAGCCCACTGGCGTCATGCCGCGGGCGTGGCTCTCGCGTAGCGCCTCGTCAAAGTCGGTGACGTCAGCGGCAAGGGCGAGATCGGCCTCGAGTCCGAGCGCCTCGAGCGACTCGGCAATGATTAGGTCAAAGTCCTCCATGCCCACCACGTGACGACGTCGGCCCATCTCGCCGTAGAGCGCTTCGACTATGGATCCGCCGTGTCGTTGCTCGGCGGCAATTAACACCCGTACCGGGCGATACGCACGCGTGAACCACGCTTGGTATTCGGGTGTGACCTCTTTATTTTCATTTAGCACGGCCAAGCTCATGACGTGAAAATTCAGTGAGAGTTCACGCACGCTGGCGGCTTCGAGCAGCCAGCGTGAGGTAATCCAGGCCCAGGGACACGCGGGATCAACCCACAGATCAACAGTTTGGTTCATGCGTCCAGCCTAGGTACGAGCGTGCGCACTTAAGACGCTCACGATGGCGTTTATCACCGCGACGGTCATGTCGAGGTCGAGCATCTCGTCGATGCCGTGTGCGTTGGAATGAGGTCCGAGAACTCCGGTCGCTACGAACTGAACTTTGGGGTAGCGCTTGGCGAGCGCGCCCAAAAAGGGAATGGTGCCGCCCTCGCCCGTGAATCCGGGCGCCCGTCCAAACGCGCTGCGTGATGCTTCCTCTAGAGCGACTTCGAGCCAGGGTGCGAGTGGTGGTGTCACCCAGCCACTCGCTGGCTGATAGGTCACCGTGACCTGAGCGTTGGACGGCACGTCGTGCGTGAGAACTTCGTCGATGGCGGCGACCGCGTCGTCCGCGTTGATGCTGGGCGGTAAGCGAAACGAGAGGACGACCGTTGTCGAAGGACGAAGGACGTTGCCGGCAATGTCGGGGGCGGGAATGCCGCCCATTCCGACGACCGAAAGCGTCGGCGCCCACGTGCGCCGTAGCAGTCGGTCGGCACCGTCGCGACCCATTAAGGCCAGACCGTCGACGGTGGGAAGCTCCTCGGCCACGACGTCACCGAACTCCTTGGCAATCGCCGTCGCGGCGAGGACGTGCGATTCGGGAATCGTGGCGTGCAGTGCCCGCAGCGTCACCTCGCCTGTCGTCGAGTCCTCGAGGCGGTCAAGGAGTTGACGAAGGATTCGAAACGACGAGGGCACGACCCCACTGGCGACCCCACTGTGCTGACCTTGGGTGAGGACCTTGATCGTGAGCTCCACGTTTACTACGCCACGCAGTGACGTCGTTACCCACAATCGGTCGTAGGTCAACGCCCCCGAATCGAGGCAAATCATGAGATCGACGTTCCCGAGGTGATCGCTCAGTGCGTCTAGGTGCGCCTCTAAATCGGGGCTGCCACTTTCTTCGCTCGCTTCGATTAAAACCACGTAGCGTCCGTGCGCGATGCCCTGGGCTTCGAGTTCTTCGAGGGCGAGCAGCGCGGCGAAAGTTGCGTAACCGTCGTCGGCGACGCCTCGTGCGTAGAGGCGGTTTTCTCGTCGCACGGGGACGAAGGGGGCGAGGCCGTCGCTCCAATCACCCAGCGGCGGTTGCTTATCGAAGTGCCCGTAGAGCACTGCGGTGTCGGTTTTGGTGCCGGTCGCTTCCACCGTGACGACTAAGAGTGGCGTGCGCCCCTCCAGGCGTTGTACGCGAACGTCAAAGTTCTGAAGTTTGCGTTCGTTGCACCACTGCGCCAGCAGGGCCAACGCTTCTTCCATATGTCCGCTCTCTTGCCAATGCGCGTCAAAGGCGGGTGACAGACAAGCAATGGCGCCGTAGCGCGTCAGGGCGTCGAGAGCGTCGCGTTCAAAATCAGCCAGCGTCAAAGTCATACATCGAGGCTACTGTTCGCGTCGCCGTGCGAGTTCCACCGCGCGCCAGCAATACCACGCGAGCGCGGAACGTTCGCCGATAAAGAGGTCTCCCTCGGCGTTGAGCGCTCGGGCGTCGATGGTGTCGTGGCGTCCGTGCAGGAGTGACCATCCAGCGCGTACGCCGAAGTCACCCACCGGCCACACGTCGCGACGAGCCAAGGTGTGCATGAGGTACATCTGCGCCGTCCATGGGCCGACGCCGCGCACGGCTACGACTTCGCGCATAACTTGATCATCAGAAAGTCGACCGTGTCGATCGAGGCGGAGTTCACCGTCGCGCGTGCGTTGGGCGAGATCGATCATCGCCGCCGCTTTGGCGTTGGAGAGCCCTACTTCGCGTAAGCGTGCAGGTCCAATAAGAAGCATTGTCGTGGGCGTGACCCGGTGATCGCAGAGCGCTTCGACGCGCGCGTGTATCGTCGCCGCTGCTTTGGTTGCCAGCAGCTGAAACGTGATGGAACGCACGAGATTGGCGAATCGCTGTTCGACCCTGGCGCTTCGCCGCGCGGGGGGAGGGCCAACCATGTCCACGAGCGGCGCAAAGGCGGGGTCGCACTGGACAATGAAGCTGGCAATCTCGCTCCTGTTTCTCGCGTTGGTCACCGTCGTGCGCTACGTGGCCGTGGTGACAGTGGGCAAGTACACGCCCTTGGGCGGGTTCTTGGCGTTCGTCACGACGTCGACGAGAAGCGCGGCTATCGCTCGCACGGGGGCTGGTGGAAAACCGTAGCGACGAGACGTCAGCACGACGCGGCGTCGAGCGATACCGTCAATTTCGAGCGCGACGAAGTTCGAGCGTAAGTGCGCGGACAACATTGTCGCGGGCAAAATGGACGGTCCATGACCATCAAAGGTCATGGAAGCAATCGTGCGAAGTCCGTCGAGTTCGACCAGGGCATTGAGTTCAATGCCCGCGGCGCGACTCGCTTCGTCAATCTCGCGACGAATGGGCGTACCGCGCAGGGGGAGCAGGACGTCGTAGCGGGCGATGGTCGCAAAACTTAAAGGCTGCGCTTCACGCGTGAGAGCGTGGTGGCGATGCGCGATGACGACGAGGTCTTCAGTGAACAGGTCAACTTCACTGAGTTCGGGCGACACGACCGGCCACGCCAAGACCGCGATGTCAAGTTGTCCATTGACCAGACGCGGTTCGAGGGCCGAGTTCGTTCCCTCCGAGATGCGAAGCGTGAGGTGGGGAAAGCTCGCGCGAAGTGATTCGAGCAACATGGGCACGATCCACCGACCCGCCGTTCCAATCATGCCCAGCGTCACGTCTCCCCTTATGTCGGCGTGCAGTTCGGACACGTCCGAAGCGATGGCGCGCACTTCGTGAAGGACGCGACGCGCACGTTCCACGACCACGACGCCCGATTCGGTCAGTGCGCCGGTGGCGCGATCGACAAGTTCGGTCGCCAGTTCGCTCTCCAGGCGAGCGACGCGGCTCGAGATATTTGATTGAACCGTGCCGAGAACGTCCGCGGCGGCCGAGAACGTGCCGTGGTCGGCAATGCCTATGAGGGCCTCGAGTTGGCGAATCTCCACGTATCTACTATAGAGATGGAAGGTATCTCTCATATCGTTTAGCGAGATACGGTCACGTACGCCATACTGGTTTCAGCCGCAGTTCTCAACCCCCCCTGAGAATCTGAATGGTTTTGCGAAAGGGCCAACCACCCCCCCCGGTTGGCCCTTTCGCCATTTCTAAGGTTGTTAGCGTGGAGATGATGCCGGGTGCGATTACCTTTCGCGACCGAGTGGCGGTTGGTTCAGTTCGTCTCGTGAATCTTCTCTCTCGCCGCCTTGGGCGAGGCGCTGGTACGGTCGCCGGTGGACGGGTAGGTCTGCACGTCAGCCCGAAATTATTGGCGCACTTGGCGCGGAGTCGGACGGTGGTGTTGGTGTCGGGCACTAACGGTAAGACGACGACGGCGGCGATGGTGAGCGCGGGTTGGGGCGGCGAAGTCGCGCTCAACCAGACCGGCTCCAACATGACCGAGGGCCACTTGGCGGCAATGGTGGAGTCCTCGAGTCCTCACGTCGTGCTCGAAGTCGATGAAAAGTGGTTAGAGAACGTCGTCGCGGCGACGCAGCCGCGCGCGGTGATTTTGCTGAATCTCTCGCGCGATCAATTGGACCGGTCAAACGAAGTGCGTGCCATCGCCGAACAGTGGCGCCAGATGTGGGCCACCAGTGACGGCACCGACGAGCGTACCGTCGTGATTGCCAACGTGAATGATCCGCTCGTGGTCTACGCCGCCGAGTGCGCTCCTCACGTGCGATGGTGCGACGTTGAGACGACCTGGTTGGCTGACGCCGCGTCGTGCCCCAAGTGCACTCGAGCGTTGCACTTTTCCCCGCTCGGTTGGACCTGCGAGTGCGGTTTTACTCGCCCGACGGCCACGACCACTCAGCGCGGGGAACACCTCGTCATTAACGGCAACGCCTCCACGCTTCGACTCGCCTTGCCAGGTACGTTCAACGCGGCGAACGCCGCGATGGCCCTGACGGCCCTCGACGCGCTCGAAGTGCCCATCGATCAGGCTCAAGTTCGCGTGAGTCGGCTCGCCAACGTGGCGGGGCGCTTTAGCCAACGTCACTGGCGCGGACACGAACTTCGACTCACTTTGGCTAAAAACCCCGCGGGCTTTAGTGCGATGCTCAACACCGTGCAAGAGTTTCCCGGCGAGCTCTGGATTGCCATCAACGCGCGCGTAGCCGACGGGCGTGATCCGTCATGGCTCTACGACGTTCCCTTCGAGAGTTTGCGTGGTCGGCGTGTCTACTGCTTTGGGGACCGTCGACTTGATCTGGCAACGCGATTGGACCTGGCTGGCGTTGAGTTCGAACTGAGTAGTGAAGACTCGCCACCGCCCCCGACGGGTCCCGTGACTGTGCTGGCGAACTACACCGCCTTCCAGGACTGGCTCGAACGGTCGAGCAAATGATCCGCGTCGCGACGCTCTACCCCGATTTGCTCGGCACGTACGGCGACGGTGGTAACGCCCTGGTCCTGGTCGAGCGGGCTCGCCGTCGAGGATTCGACGCCGAACTGCTCGAGATATTGGTCGATGATCAGTTGGTGTCGGCGGACGTGTTTCTACTCGGCGGCGGCGAGGATGGACCCCAGCGTCAAGCCGCCGACCTTCTGCGCGATTCGCCCTTACGCGAGGTGTACGAGTCGGGAGCGCACGTGGTTGCGGTGTGCGCGGGACTGCAGATCTTGGGCACGACTTTCGTAATTGAAGGCGACCACCAGTATGAAGGACTTGGTCTCGTCGACGTCAAGACGACACGAGGTGCCAAACGAAGTGTTGGCGAATTAGCCGTGAGCGTCGACGACGAGATTCTTGTGGGCTTTGAGAATCACGGCGGCGAGAGTCACTTGGGTAAAGACGTTGAGCCCCTCGGAGCGGTGTTGCGTGGCCGCGGCAATGACGGTCGAGTCGACGGGTTCCGCGCGGCACGTCTGTGGGCCACGTACGCGCACGGCCCGGTACTCGCGATGAATCCCTGGTTCGCCGACGTCGTGCTCGCGAGCGTACTCCAGCGCGAACTTGCGGTGCTTCCGAGCGTCGCCGATCAATTACATGCGCAGCGGCTTCGAGCGCTGGGACTCTAACTGGGCCGACGCGTCACGCCATAGTCGGGGTTCTCGCTCACTTCACGACCTAGGTGTTCGACGGCCGCTTCGATGCGAGCGTTGAAGTGGCGGATGCTTTCGCCCTCGTCACTGCGCAGTGGTTTGTCAAAGGCGATGATGACGTGATGTCGCCGCTGACTCGGCGCATCGACGTAGAGGGGCGCCTTGGCCCACCGGGGGCCCTGTAAGTAACCCGACTCGTGGATGTAGGTAGGTATTACCGGTGCCTTCGCACGCTCGGCGAGGTACGCCGCGCCACCTTTGAATTCTTGAAGTTGTCCGTCGGGGGTGCGTCCGCCCTCGGGATAAATCAAGAGGTTCCAGTGGTCTTCGACGAGTTCGAGGGCAATTTGGGCACTGCGTCGATTGACCTTGTGACGATCAACGGGTATGGCGTTAAAGAACAAGACGGTGCGAAACGCGGTCTTTTTATCCATGAAGAAGTTGTCCATCGCGGCAGCGACGACCGTGCGATTACGCACCCGCTTGGGTAACGCACTGAGGACGAGCGCGGTGTCGAGGTGACTCGAATGGTTGGCCGCGAGAATGAAGGGGCGTTGTTCGTCAAGATTCTCGAGACCGCGCACCTCAACGGTGGCCGCCCAAGATGGCGGATAAACCGTGCGCTGTAGCGACGGCCCCATTTGGTTGGATAGTCAAGTCCCAGTTCGGTCATGACTTAGCGACGACGCGTGCTCGGTTTTTTGGGCGTGTAACGCTTGGACGGCGAGGGCGCGGGAGCTCGCGACGAGCTGAGCGCGTCACTGTCGCGGCTTCGACTCTTCACCCGCCCGCCCCCTTGGCGGCTGGCACGTCGCTCGGCGGCTTGCTCACGCGCGGCACGATTCGCACCCTTAAAGGATGCGTCGCCGTACTTTTGAAGTCGAAAGGCGCGCATGATCAGCCAGACGCCGAGCAGTAAAAACAGGGGTGACGACGGCGATCACCGCCGGCAGACGAAGGAAGCTGCCATCGC
>NCBD01000158.1 GCA_002255315.1 Actinobacteria bacterium 21-64-8
GGAGCAGCGACGATCAGATGTAATCCGGCGCAGGAATCCGAACTTCGCTTCCCTACGGGTTTGAAAGAGCGACAAAAGGTGCCTGAGCGATCGGACATCAAAAATACCCGCTGACCTTGGCGAGCGTTGTAATTATGACGAGAAGTGGGCGCTACTGTCTGAGGTTGACCTTGGGTCACACAATAAGAACCGAATCTCGGCGCTGACCTGCGGGCCCAACCGTACTAAATGCGAATTTTGTCCTTAGTGATGAGATGGCAGACACTCGACGCTGAACAGTCCTCAGGTCGTAGCTTGCGCGAACGTGTAACGAGCTTGTTAATGATAGTTTTGGATCGCTTCAACTCTTCGATCTGTGCGTCAATCTCGTCACTTCGCCGTCGGAGCAGATCGAGAACGTGAGAGCACGGCGATTCACCTCGATCTCGATAAGCCACGATCCCCTTGATCTCGCCGAGACTGAGACCCGAGGCCTGGCTGGCGCGAATGAACCGGAGGCGCTCGATCGTGTCGATGTCGTAGTCGCGATATCCGGACGCTAAGCGTCGCGGCTCGCCGAGGACCTCTATCTCTTCGTAGTAGCGAATTGTCTTCACCGAAACTCCGGATCGCTTCGCCACTTCACCTATGCGCATGTTTTTAGATTAGCGCTTGACTCTCCCCTTAAGTAGAGGGTTTAGTCTCGACTTAAGGGGAGTCGGGGATGGGCAACGACACTCGCGACGGTTCGTACGGACGAACCGGCGCTGAAGGAGAAGATCATGCCAATTTCAACCACGTACGACCTGGCGATCGTGGGCTCGGGAAGCGCCGCGTTCGCGACCGCTATCGAAGCTCGACGCCACAACGCGTCAGTCGTGATGATCGAGCAGGGAACCATTGGTGGCACTTGCGTGAACGTCGGGTGCATACCCTCTAAGGCCCTGCTGGCCGCGGCCGACGCCCGTCACGTGGCCCTCGCTCAGCACTTTCCCGGCATCACGACGTCGGCTGGCCACGTTGATATGACGTCGATCGTTGCCGGTAAGGACGAGATCGTGAGCGAACTGCGCCGCGAGAAGTACGTGGGGCTGGCCGAACTCTACGGCTTTCACATCCTTACCGGTGTCGCTCGATTCATCGAAGGCCCAGCGCTTGAAGTGAACGGCGAGCGCATCGAGGCCACGCACTACGTCATCGCGACCGGAGCCGCCCCGTGGGCTCCGCCCATTGTCGGACTGGACGAGGTTGACTATCTCACGTCCACCACGGCCATGGAGCTCGATCACGTGCCCGCGTCGCTCGTAGTGATCGGCGCCAATGCCGTTGGTCTTGAGCAGGGCCAGCTCTTCGCCCGACTGGGCGCTGAGGTCACCATCGTAGAGGCGCTCGCGCGCATAGCCCCCTTTGAGGAGCCCGAGATCTCCGAAGCGCTGACGACCATCCTCGCCAGCGAGGGGATCGCCGTTCGAACCGGAGCGACGGTCCGAGAGGTCCAGCGCGAGGGAGTGAAGGTTGTTGTCTCACTGGACTCGCCGTTGGGTTCTCAGGAGCTGCGCGCCGAGGCCGTGCTGGTCGCGACGGGTCGGCGTCCGACGACCGTATATCTCGGACTTGAATCGGTCGGGGTGACGCTCGGCGCGCGCGGCGAAGTGGTCGTCGACGAGGAGCTACGCACGACCAACCCGTGCATCTTCGCCGCGGGCGACGTGACCGGACATCCACAGTTCGTCTACGTCGCGGGCCGTCACGGGACCGTCGTGGCGGACAACGCCCTCACCGATGCGCACCTCACCGTTGACTACCGGACCCTTCCGCGGGTGACCTTCACGTCACCGGCCATAGCGTCGGTCGGCATGACCGACGAGCAGGCCAATGATCTGGGGATCGACTGCGAGTGTCGCGTGCTGTCGTTTGCCTACGTGCCGCGCGCCATTGTCAACCTGGATACCCGTGGGGTCGCCAAGGTCGTCGCCGAACGGAGCACGGGCCGGGTCCTCGGCGTGCACCTGCTGGCCGAAGGAGCGGGTGACGCCATCCTCGCCGCGGTCTACGCCCTCGACGCGGGCTTCACCGTTGAACAGTTGGCCAACGCGTGGACGCCCTACCTGACCATGGCCGAGGCAATCAAGCTCACGGCCCAGTCCTTCACCCGCGACGTCGCGGCGTTATCGTGTTGTGCCTCGTGAGCGAGCACACCTCGCATAACGGTTCAAGGAGGGCGACGGCAACTCGACGCGAGAACGGCAAAGGCATTTTCCTCCTGCCATTGCTACCAGCGTTGTGCTGCGGTCTCCCCCTCATAGTGGTGGTGCTGGCTACCGCCAGTGCATTAACTAAGGGGGTCGTCGTCGGGGCCGTGGTAGCTCTGGTCGGCATCGCCGTCACGTTGTTCGTACGTCGCACAATGCGGGCTAACACTGCGAGCTGCGGGCCAACTCGAGAATCTCAAACATCATCACCGTCGCGTCCCGAGGATCAGCGGTGATGAGTCAGCAAGGAGGCGGAGCACCGTCGACGACCGGCGGTTCCGTCGACGCGCCAATCGCTAAATCCCCGTCAACGTCGGCGTCGTGGCGATGGCCTATCCGACGATGTGGAGCAGCAACCCGGGCAGCTCCAAGTGAGCGTTGCCAGCCCCGTCGACGATGCCGATGGCGTGGCGT
>NCBD01000028.1 GCA_002255315.1 Actinobacteria bacterium 21-64-8
CTGGTGGTAGTGCACAACCGCCAGTAACCCCAGGTACTATGGCACCACAACCTGCAACCATAACACAAAAGGATCTGCAAGCGGCGATTGCGGCGATGAAAGAAGCGAACCTCGACGTGCCCCTGCAGTTCACGAACTTCCGCGACTAGTTCTTCAGTCCCTCTTCGATTTCGAGGTGCTCTTCGATGTCTTCGAGGGTGCGCACTTGGAAGATCCGGTTAAAGACGATCAGTTTCAGCACCCAGAAGACGCCAAAACAGCCCAAGTTCGTCGCCGTGACGAGGCCGGTGTTAAAGAGGTGGCTCCAGTTGTGCGAATGCACCTCGTGCTTGGCCCACCACGCGCCGAGTTGAGAAAAGGCAATGCCGAGCATCGACATGGTCCAAAAGGGAATGATCTCTTGGCGAAAGTGGCTGCGTCCGCGCTTACCCCACGTCCAGCGACGATTGAGGTTGTAGGCCGGCAGGGTGCCAATCAAGTTGCCCGCGAGCGTCGACCACATGACGCCGGGGATGATGCGAAAGCCGTACAAGATGGCGATTGAGGCAAAGGACACGACGGTCGTGATCGCCGAGGTGAGCGTAAAGCGCACGAGTTTGCGCCCGCGGTGCGTCGACGACCACGCCACTACCGCTTGGAGACGCTCATTCATTGTCGCCCAGCCTACTGGTCGAACTTGAACGCCTCGGGGACGACGCCGTCACGGTGTCACAATGGTGAGATGAGCCAAGCCCTCGAGTTTCTCGTCGAACTACTCGACCTGGAAACTATTGAAGTCAATACCTATCGAGGCCGCCACCCCGAAGAAGAACGCCAGCGCACCTTCGGGGGCCAAGTCGCCGCCCAAGCCCTGATGGCGGCGGGTCGCACCGTCGAACACGGTCGCGTGCACTCGTTGCACTCGTACTTCTTACGTCCCGGAGACCCCACGACGCCGATTCTCTACGAAGTCGACCGGATTCGCGACGGGCGCAGCTTCACGACCCGTCGAGTGGTCGCCATTCAACACGGTCGCGCGATCTACAACATGCAGGCGAGCTTTCACGACGACGAGGTCAGCCTCGAACACCAGATCGCCATGCCCGAGGTTCCCGGCCCCGACACCATTGCCCCACTGCTCGAGCGCGTGCAAGCGGAGTTCGGCGACGTCGATGAGTGGTTCAAGCGCCAGCACCCCATCGACCAACGCTTCATTGGCGAAGTACCCTGGAGTCCCAAGCGCGCCAAGGAGCCGTACCAACGGCTCTGGATCAAAGCCGACGGCGAGTTGCCCGACGACCCGCTCTTGCACGCGTGCGTCGTGACCTACGCCAGTGACATGAGTCTCTTTGACGCGATTCTCGCGCCCCACTCGATTCGCTGGGACGACGGTTCGTTCATGGGCGCCAGTCTCGACCACTGCATGTGGTTTCACCGCGATCTACGCGCCGACGAGTGGCTGCTCTACGACACCGAGTCGCCCATCGCCCACGGCGGGCGCGGGCTGGCGCGCGGCTTTCTCTTCGCCCAAAACGGCGAACTCAAGGTCTCGATGGTCCAAGAGGGATTGACGAGACTGGTAAACGCCAAGGAGACACCGTGAACCTTCACCAACGCGTCAACGACTACGAGTCGGCGACCAACGAAGCGCTGCGCGCGTTTGACGCCGTGACCTTTGAGCTGTTGGATCGACACCTAGAGGGTGCGTGGAGCGCGCGTCAGGTGATCCACCACCTCGCCGATTCTGAGACGCACAGTTACACGCGACTGCGTCGACTGCTCGCCGAGCCGGCCGGCTCGCTCATCCAGGGTTACGACGAAGGCGCGTGGGCCGAATGCTCCGCGCTGGGCTACCAACAACTCCCCGTCGAACACGCGATCGAGATCTTTCGCGCCGTGCGACGAGGTTCACTCGACGTGCTGCGACGTCTCCACGATCGCGACCTCGCGCGCTACGGCGAGCACAGTGAGTCGGGTCGCTATAGCCTCGACGTCTGGCTGCGCATCTACACCGACCACCCCCGCGACCACGCCGAACAACTGCGCGCCGCGCTGGCGTCCTAGCCGCGCTGGGCCATCGGCACGAAGTTGCGCTCCGCTTCGCCGACGTAGAGCTGGCGGGGTCGAGCAATCTTCATGTCTTGTTGCAGGAGTTCTTGAAAGTGCGCGAGCCACCCCGAGGTGCGCGGAATCGCGAAGAGCACGGTGAACATCTCCACGGGAAAGCCCATGGCCTGGTAGATCAGCCCCGAGTAAAAGTCCACGTTCGGATAGAGCCGACGCGAGATGAAGTAGTCATCTTTCAGCGCGATCTCTTCGAGCTTGAGCGCAATATCTAACAGTGGGTTCTTGCCCGTCACGGTAAAGACCTCGTCAGCGGTCTTTTTGATGATCGTCGCGCGCGGGTCGTAGTTCTTATAGACCCGGTGCCCGAAGCCCTCGAGGAGCGCCTTGCCGGACTTCACCGTTTCGACGTAGGCCGGCACGTTTTCTATCGAACCAATCTTCGTGAGCATCTTTAAGACCGCTTCGTTCGCGCCGCCGTGGCGCGGACCATAGAGCGCGGCCGTCGCGGCGGCGGTCGCCGAGTAGGGGTCGCCGTGCGAACTGCCCACCACGCGCATCGCCGTCGTGCCGCAGTTCTGCTCGTGGTCGGCGTGCAAAATGAAGAGCACGTCGAGGGCGTGGGCCAAGATGGGGTCGGCTTCGTAACGCGGTTCGGCGACCTTCCACATCATCGAGAGAAAGTTCTGCGTGTAGCCCAGAGAGTTGTCGGGGTACACGAAGGGCATGCCCACCGAAAAGCGGTGCGCCGCGGCGGCGAGCGTGGGCATCTTCGCGATCAAGCGCACGATCTGCTTACGCAACGTTTCGGTGTCGTCGAGATTCTTCGCGTCCTTGTAGTACGTGGACAACGCAGCAATCGCCGAGACGAGCATGCCCATGGGGTGCGCGTCGTAGTTAAAACCTTCGAGGAAGCGCTTGCGTACGTTCTCGTGAATGTACGTGTGGTACGTGACCTCTTTTTGCCACTGGGCGAACTGGTCGGCCGTGGGAAGTTCGCCGTGCAACAACAAATACGAGACTTCGAGGTAGGTCGACTTCTCGGCGAGCTGCTCAATCGGGTAGCCGCGGTAGCGCAAAATACCGGCCTCGCCGTCGAGGAAGGTGATCGCCGACTCGGCGGCGGCGGTGGCCATAAAGCCCGGGTCATAGAACCAGACCCCGGGCACCGCGCGCGTGAAGTCCTTCGCGGCAATGCCGCCGTTTTCAATGGGAATCTCTTTCGTCTCACCGGTACGGTTGTCGGTCACGGTAATGGACTCAGGCACAATTCCTCGATTCAATGTGGGGGCATATGCATCGTAGGCCAACTCCCGAGTAACCCAGCCAGTCAACCATTTCCCGATGGCGACACTACGACCTGGTACGTCTCGGTGTGGGTCAGTGCGGCCCCACCGGGCGCGCCGACCAGTCGCAGCGTCAAGGTCGCGTGCTCGGAGGCGACCGTCGCGATCGGGGCGGGCACGAAGGCGTAGGACCCCAGTGGCGTCAGCGTCGCGTGCAGGACCCGCTGCACCGCGGCGCGCGGTCCCGCGTGCGGCACGAGGCGCACGATCAAGGTCACCGCCTGTAGGGCGTACGCCCGATTCGTCACCGACACGCCCAAGCGCAGCGACGTGACCGGCGGCAACAGCATCGAACCTGGCGTGCTCGGCAGTGCCGAAGGACTCACTCGCAGCGCCGAGATTGCGACGGAGCGCACCAGCGCGAGTGACGCCGAGCCCCGCAGCGCGCTCAGCGACATCGCCGTCGCGCTCGACGCCGTGACGTTACTGAGCGCGTCGAGGTGGGCACGACCAGGTTCGCGCACCAGCGAAAACCGGGCGACGTTCCACGCCGCGCTCGTGCTCGTGAGCGTCGTCGCGGGCGACGGATCGCGTTCGAAACGCGTCGAGCCCGGGTTGGGAAGTGACAGCTTCGACGCGACGCTCGCGAGCAGCGTTTGATACGCCGCGACGCGGCGCAGCGTCAGTTCGGCCAACGTGTCGTTGACGGCGTGAACGAGTAGGGGGCGGCGCAGTTGATTAGCGGTGGTCACCCAGCCTTGCAGGACGCCGTTGAGTTGGTCGAGTCGCGCGGCGAACACTGGACGCGAGAGCGAAGCGCCCCCCACCAGTAGCGCGTCGAGGCGCTGATCGAAGAGATTTTCACGAGTCACGAGGGCGTTGGCGGCCGCGGCGAAACTGAGATTCTCACTACGCCGCGGGCCACTGGCGTTGTGCGCGGCGCGCGAGACGTCGCGCGCGAAGAGCAGGACGATCAACGTCACGACAATCGCCACGGCCAACACGACGCTATGGCGCCGTCGTTGCGCACGGGTTCGAGCCACGATGAGAGAACTTACTCGTCGAGAAATTCACGCTCCTCGACACCGTCGATCGACAGGATCTCGGAGGACTCGGGCGCGAGGGGACGCTCGTCGAGTTCCCACTTAGCGCGCTCGAGGCGATGGGCCACGCGCTCGACGCGCTCGAGCTCGGGGAGATCGTGGGCGTGCGCCGCTCCCCCCAGACCGCGCACGTTGCGCGCGGTCACGAGCAGGCGACTCTCGAAGGAGGCGACCATCTCGTTATAGGACTTCACGCTCTGCTCGAGGGACTTACCCATCTTTTCGACGGGCACGGCGACACTGCGAATGCGTTCGAAGAGATCCTTGGCGTGCTGGTAGATCTCTTCGGCGTTGAGGGCCAACTTGTGTCGATCAATCACGACCGCGATCGACCACAACAACGACAACAGCGTCGTAGGACCGACGATCAGGACGCGCTCTTTCGCGGCGTAGGAGTAGAGCTCGTCGTCGGCCTCAAAGGCGGCCGAGATCGCGACGTCGCTAGGCACGAAACAGGCCACGAACTCGGGCGACGGTTTGATGGATTGCCAGTACGCCTTTTCGCGCAGCGTCTTCACGTGAGCGCGAAGGTCGCGCGCGTGCTTGGCGTACAGCTCACGACGTTCCACGGGATCGCTCGCGGCCATCGCCGACTCGAAGGCGTCAAAGGGAAACTTCGCGTCGACGGCGATGCGCGAACCGTTGGGCATCTTCACGACGCAATCGGGACGCTGGGTCTTTCCGGACTCCGATGTCGTCGACACTTGAAGGTCGTAGTCGATGCCCGACTCCAGTCCGGCGGCGTTCAAAATATTGGCCAGTTGGATCTCGCCCCAACGACCACGGTGGTCGGAACGGCCGAGCAGTTGATTGAGTCGACGCGTTTCGTCCTGGCTGCGACGCTGCTCGGCGAGCAGTTCCTCGGCGCGACGCTTCACGTCGCTGAGCGCGCCGACGTGCTGTTTGTCGAATTCGCTCAAGGAACGCTTGTACTCGTCGAGCGCTTCTTTTAAGGGCGCGAGGGTGCGGTCGAGCGTTTCGCTGCGCTGCTTTTGGACCTGCTCTTGACTCTCGTTGAACTGCGCGACGGTCGTCGCGAGAACCCGATGCGACAGATTCTCAAAGATCGTTTCCATATTCGCGAGCGACGCGGTGTGCTCCTCGCCCAGGCGCGCGATGGTCGCGGTGGCGTGAGCGAGTTCGCTCTCTTTCACGGCCAGCGCCGCGCTCGCGCTCGCGGCGCTCTCGCGCGCCGCGCGTACGCGCGCGGCCATCCAGAGTCCCGCGAGCAACAGCCCCACGGCGAGACCCAGCAGTGCACTCACGACGGCCATAGATCACCCCTCTCTCACGACCCACCCTAGAGAAGGGCGGTGACACGCCACTAGCCTTTGGTCCATGTACCGCCTCTTTCGTTCCGGGGCGCGGGCGGCCCTCCCCGAACCGACGCTCGTGCGACTGGGCGAGAAGCTACGCCCGCAGGTCGTGCGACTCTTCGCGCTGGTCGGTGAAGCCATCGCGAGCGCGACCCACGCGCTGCTCGCCAACGACCGCGAACTGGCCAAGCGCGTCGTGGACAACGACGTGGTGATTGACGATCTCGTCAATGCACTAATGAAGAGGGCCGAGGTCGAGCTCTTGGACAACGCGCAGTTGAACGCCGACGAACGTCGCGAACTGTTGACCTTGCTGCGAATCCTGCCCGAAATCGAGCGCAACGGCGACTTGGCCGAGCACGTCGCGCGGCGCGCGGCGCGCGGGCTGGGCGCGGAAATGTCCCCGCGCAGTCGCGGTTTGATTGAGCGAATGGGCGAAGTGGCATCGACGATTTGGCGCGAAGCGACCGACGTCATCATCGACGGCAAGCCCGAAGCCGTCGGGGCCATTGAAGACGTCGATGACGAACTCGATGATCTGCACGTCTCACTCACCGCGGAGTTGACCTCGGGCTCGATGAGCGTGCCCGTCGCGGTGGAAGTAGCGCTGATGGCCCGCTTCTACGAGCGTTTCGGCGATCACTGCGTCAACCTGGCGCGACGTCAAATCGGCCGCGACGGCGCCGACTAACGACGCGCGAGCAGCGCTTCGGCGATCTGGACGGCGTTGAGCGCGGCGCCCTTGCGAAGATTGTCGTTACTCAAAAAGAGCGATAGACCGTGCTCGAAGGTCGTGGCGCGACGAATGCGCCCGACGTAACTCGGATCACGGCCCGCGGCGAGTCGCGGCGTGGGCAACTCGCTCACGACGACCCCGGGCGCGCCCTCGAGCAGTCTCGTCGCCTCCTCGGGGGTGAGTTCACGCGCAAAACCGGCGGTGATCGCGAGTGAATGGCCCGTAAAGACCGGTACGCGCACGCAGGTGGCGTCCACCACGAGACCGGGAATCTCCAAAATCTTTCGACTCTCGTCACGGAGCTTTTGCTCTTCGCCCGTTTCGCCCGAACCGTCCTCAACCATCGAGCCCGCCATGGGGATGACGTTGTGGGCGATCGTGGCGGGGAACTTGACGCCCTCGTCCAGACCAAAGGCCGCCCCATCAAACGTCAACACGCGCACGTCTTGGGTCATGGTCTTGTCGAGTTGATTGGCGAGTTCGTCGACGCCTTCTCGACCCGCGCCGCTGACGGCTTGGTAGGTCGCGACGCTCATGCGCTCGAGTCCCGCGGCGAGGTGTAGCGGCTTCAGCACCGGCATCGCGGCCATGGTCGTACAGTTGGGGTTGGCGACGATGCCCTTGGGAATGTGCTCGAGCGCGTGCGCGTTGACTTCGGGCACCACGAGGGGCACCGCGGGGTCCATTCGCCACGCCGACGAATTGTCAACCACGATCGCACCCGCGGCGGCGAGCTTGGGCGCGAGCTCCTTCGAGGACGTCGCGCCCGAGGACATCAGGGCCAGTTCGATACCGCTGAAGTCGGCGGTGTGGGCGTCTTCGACTTCAATCGCTTCGCCGAACCAGTCGAGCATCGAGCCCGCCGAGCGCGACGAACCAAAGAATCGAATCTCCTCAACGGGAAAGTGCCGCTCGCGAAGAATCGCGCGCATCACGGTGCCGACTTGACCAGTGGCTCCAACAACGGCAATTCGCATGGGAGCAAGTCTAGGAACTAGGCGGCGTCGAGTCCAAAGGCGCTGTGCAGCGCCCGTACGGCTTCGACGACCTTCTCCGCGCGCACGACGCACGAGATGCGAATCGAACTCGTCGAGATCATCTCGATGTTGATGCCCTTGTCAGCCAGCGTCTCAAACATCAGGGCCGTAACCCCGGGACTCGACTTCATGCCCGCGCCCACGAGCGAGACGCGGCCAATACCGGCGTCACTCGAGAGGGTGGCGGCGCCGATATTGTCGCGTACCACCTCACAGGCCCCGAGCGCCGACTCGAGGTCGGTCTTGGGGACGGTAAAGGAGATATCGGTCGTGCCGTTCGCGCTGGTGTTCTGGACGATCATGTCGACGTTGATCTTGTGGTCGGCGAGTTGGCGAAAGAGTTGCGCGGCGACGCCGGGGCGGTCGGGCACACCCCCGACGGTGACCTTCGCTTCCGACGTATCGTCGGTGATGGCGGTAACGATGGCCTCTTCCATGGTGGGGTCCTCCTCCACGATCCAGGTACCTGGCTCCCAAGTGAAACTCGAACGAACGTGCAACGTCACGTGGTGGCGTCGGGCGAACTCCACCGAGCGCAGCATCAACACGCGACTGCCGGTCGCGGCCATCTCCATCATCTCGTCAAAGGAGACGCGCGCGAGTCGACGAGCCTTCGGTGCGACGCGCGGATCGGCCGAAAAGACGCCGGTCACGTCGGTGTAGATCTCACAGACGTCGGCCTTGAGCGCCGCCGCCAGTGCGACCGCCGTAACGTCCGAGCCACCTCGCCCCAACGTCGTGATGTCGCGCTCGGTCGAGACGCCCTGAAAACCAGCGACGACGGGCACGAGGCCCGCGTCGAGGGCTTCGCGAATCCGGTCGGGGCGCATCTCAAGAATCTTTGCTCTGGTGTGATCGGTGTCGGTGATGATGCCCGCTTGCGAACCCGTAAAAGAAGCTGAATCAACGCCCACGCCGCCCAGGGCCATCGAGACCAGGGCCATCGAGATGCGCTCACCGGCGGTCAACAGCATGTCGCGCTCTCGCGGGGCGTGGCGCGGGGCGATCTCTTCAGCCAGGCGAATCAGGTCGTCGGTGAACTTACCCATGGCCGAGACGACGACGACGACGTCGTCACCGCCCGCTTTGGTGCGCGCGACGTGTTCAGCCACCGCGCGGATGCGGTCGGCGTCGCCTACGGACGTGCCGCCGTACTTTTGCACGACCAGAGCCATCTTTTCCAAGTTACTAGAGCCTTACGGAGGACTTTTGAGCGCCTAGTAAAGTCGTCTGAATGGCTACCAGCAAACGTGAACGACAAAAGGCCGCGCGCCGAGAGAAGTTGGCGCTCGCCCAACGCGAAGCGAAGCGACGCCGCCAGATTCGCCGCACCGTGATCGTTGCCGTCGTCGCGGCGGCCGTGATCGCGACGGGCGCACTGTTGTTTGCGGGTGGCAACTCACCGAGCACCACGACGACGACCCTCGCCTCGAGCGCCCGCGCCACCACGACGACGGCGCCGACCACCTCGACGACCGTCAAGCCCATTTCCTTCGCGCCCGTGGCGCACCC